>JBAYAO010000009.1:0-27497 GCA_041669745.1 Candidatus Methanomethylophilaceae archaeon
ATGGTCAATGATCGTAAGTCTCGCCGTCACACCCCTATCACAGGTATGTATGATTTCATTTCTCGAATATTAACCTGGCTCTATCAGATTTACTGTGTCTTGATTCTCATTCTGACGGTGTCTCGGGGATTTTACAAAGATCTTTTGATTGTATGTACGATCTGCGAAAAATGGAAAACTCCATTGATTTCTAAACTGTTCTCCTTATTCATAGCCTCATGCCAAAAATTAAACCGAATCAGCATCATTAACGATTCATGGTCCTGATATTGGATAGCTCGGCACTCTTTGCGATGGAAGACCTGCCTGACAGGGAGTGCTTTTGTCCTCCTGGTGTCATTGATGAACTTAGAAAATACAAGGACCGGCGCTTGAATCTCTGGGGCGATATGCTTAGAGTGTCGGACTGTACGACGTTTTCGATAGATAAAGTGAAGGAAATCGCAAAAAAAAGCGGTGACCTCGGAAGACTGTCACCGACCGACATTACCGTTATTGCTTTGGGATTAGAACTTAAAGGCACCGTACTTTCAAATGATTTTTCGATTCAAAACGTATGCGCCATCATGGATATCGATTACAGGTCCGTAGGTACTGACAGTATCAAGAAAATTGAAAAATGGAACTATCAATGCATCGGATGTGGTAAGTGGTTCAAAGAGAAATCGGATGAATGCCCCGTATGCGGTTCACAGATGCGATCCCACAGAAAGAGATGATCACGGGAATAGACGCTTGCATCTGATAAGATTGCCCATTCTCCTCTGCCCCAATATACCCATGCATAAGGCTGTTCTCCAGTCAGAACCGAATGCGAACACGTCGGCCAGTTTCTTGTTGAACGCCGCAGTCCTCAGAGGTTTCAACATAACTCTGCGCCATTCCGTTTGATAATCCTCCAAAGGTCTGCCGTCAGTGATATTCTCTCCTGCGATGTTACCGCATATACGACCGGCGATCAATGCCAAAGGAACCCCTCCGCCGTTAACGGATATGACGTGCCCTGCCGCATCGCCGACGACCATGCCATTACCCTTTACGGTATTCGAAATGGGTCCTTCGCTCGGAACGAATTTACCCTCCAATTTATTCATTATCTCGAAATCGTGTTTCTTTATGAATGCGGCAAAATAATCGCTCAGTGTTCCACTGGCGAACTTTGGAGAAAAACCCACACCTACATTTGCTTGTCCCTTCTTCGGGATTATCCAACTGTACGCACCCGGTGCTATTCCCCCGAAATACATGACCACGTATGGCTCAAAATCGCCCTTTGCCTGTGCAGTAACCGCAGGATATGGACGTTCGACCTTAGGAAGCTTCAACGCTTTGGAAACACGCGATCCTGGACCGTCGGCACCGATAATGACCTTGTACTCGATGTCGCCTTTCGATGTCACTGCAATGCCGTCCCTTATGGTTTCGAACTGACAATTCTTTATAAGGCTGGCCCCCTCGCTCTCAGCCTCTGATGCAAGATGTTGATCCAGACTGTCCCTGTCCAACGTGTAACCTGTGAAGGGAAGATCTACAGTCTTCCCTTTTGGATCAATCAGACGGATCCCATGGATTTCCTTTGATCTTAGACTGTAAGCGGTGTCAAAAAGTTCTTCGATGTTCTCTGCATCGACGAACATCCCTTTGATCTCTTCCGTCGACGGGAGCATCTCACCACACCGTACAGGAACACCGACCTGCGCTCTTCTTTCGATGAATGTTACCTGAGCGCCTTTTCTGGCCGCATACTTCGCTGCCGTGGAACCCGCGGGACCGGAACCTACAACGAGAACGTCTGTCTTCAGAGTCTCCAATACATCACCTATCGCGACTTACGATATACCCTGCAAGAGAGATAAATGCATCCTTATATTTCGAATCCGGAATGCCTCTTATGCTATAGATCGCCTTATCGACGGCTTTCTCTGCTTTGAGTCTGCACTCTTCGATCGCGTCAGTTTTCTTGATTAATTTTAACGCTTCTGCAACATCCTCATCGGTTACATCTATCCTGCTGAAGACCTCACATATCCTGGGTCCGTATACCCGATCGCGCATCGCGTAAATCGTAGGAAGGGTGGGTTTTCCCTCGATTAGATCTATTCCGACCCGCTTTCCTGTATTTTTGGAATCGCCGACGACGTCTAGAACATCATCGATTATCTGGAATGCCATCCCTACATTTATTGCGTATTCGCTTATTGCATCCGTCATATCGCAATCCGCCTTTGCCAAAAAAGCACCTGATTTTGCACTGGCACTGATAAGCATCGCGGTCTTTCCGTGGATTATGTCAAAATAATCTTTCTCGGTAACCTTTGAGGCATGTTCGAAATCTTTCTGTACGAATTCCTCTTCACTCATGCTTGATGCGGCTTCAACGATTACATTTATGATATCATTACTGGCAGAACCTATGGCCTGGAATCCCTTCGCCATCATAAAATCACCGGCAACTATGGCTTTGCTGACACAATACTCTTTGTGAAGTGTTTTCCTTCCGCGCCTGATCTCGCTTTTGTCATTGATATCGTCGTGAATCAAAGATGCATTGTGAACTATTTCGAAGGCTGAACCGACTTCGATTGCTTTCTTTGGATCCTTGCCGCCACACGCAAAATATGACAGAATACACATCGCAGGTCTGATCCTCTTACCACCGGATGTGATCACATAGTTGCACATCTCATTCAATTCTTTGTTGTTCGAATGAACAATGCTTCCTATGAGAGCTTCGACCTCTTCGAGCTCCCTTGAGATGACAGTGAACCATTGCGAATCCATCGAAGGTCCTAGGTAAAATACCTACTTAAATCCTTTTCTAAACATCTCTGGCTATACAACAATGTGATGCTTTCAAACCAACGCTTGAACATCAATACGCAAAATAAGGGAATAAAAAAGGTTGGATTAAAAAAGGTTTATGCGAAGAAGAATGCTGCTGCATCCGCACAGAGACCGAGAAGCGGGCCTGGGTAAACACCGAGGACTATGACCGCTATGAGACAGAGTGCGATTGCGACACCGTGGGTCTTCTTGATTTTCAGCTTCTCCTCGCTATCTCCCTTTTCGATGTACATGGCCTTTATGACCCTTACGTAATAGTACAGCGAAATGGCAGAGTTGAGGATTGCTACAAATGCCAACCAGATCCACTGTGTTTGAACGACACCATCAACGAATATCGCACTGGAGAACAGTATGAACTTCGAAGTGAACCCTGCAAGAGGCGGGATACCTGCCAATGAGAACAGGAACAGCATCATCGCAAATGCGACAAGGGGTGCCCTCTTCGATAAACCCCTGTAGTCAGAGATATTCTCTCCGAGACCCGCAGTGATCAATGCAGCAACCACAATGAATGCTCCGCCCTTCATGAACACATGAGTGAACATATGGAAGAGTCCGCCCGTAAGTGCATATTCGCTCATGACCGCAAGCACGATCAATATGTAACCGGCCTGGGCTATGCTTGAATATGCAAGCATCCTCTTGATGTTCTTCTGAGATATCGCCACAACGTTACCGACGGTCATTGTGATGGCAGCTATTATTGCGAAGATGTATTGCATCTCCCCCGTTGCAAAACCGCTCTGTGCCACTACAAAGAGCACGAGGAAGATCTTGAACAACACAACGAATCCCATCTTCTTCGAACCTGTTGCCAGGAACATGGAGACTGGAGTTGCCGCCCCTTCGTACACGTCGGGAGCCCACATATGGAACGGAACTGCCGAAATCTTGAATCCATAACCCGCGATGATCGCTATCATCGCGATTACGAAAGGCAGATTGAAGGACATTCCCGCTATCATTGTGCCTATCTCCGATATCTGCAATGTTCCGGTCAGACCGTAAAGCATTGAGATACCGTAAAGGGTAAGAGCACTGGACAGACCGCCGATGATCAGATACTTTACTCCTGCTTCAGCGGATCTCGGATCGTTCTTTTTCAATGCGACCAGCGCATATGAAAGGATGCTTACAAGCTCCACACCGACGAAGATCGTCAACAAACTGCTCGCACTCGCAACGAATAGCATGCCGGTCGATGCGCCCAGCAAGAGAGCATAGTACTCCCCCTGGTGCTTTGTGGTCTCAACGCTTGTTGCTGAGACCAGGACAACCAGGAACACCACTGTTAGGAACAGCAGCATCATTAGGGCTGAAAACGCATCGAACGAGAACAGATTCGCATATACACCGTAGAATCCACCGTCGTGCATCATCAGACCGACGAGTGCACCGGACAGTGCGATCATGACCAACGCAAATGCTGCACAGACCTTGCCGTTCTTTGTGATAAAGAACAGAGCAGGCACTATGAGCGCTGCAACAATCATGATAATCTCTGGCGCTATCGGAACAAAACTTCCGAATATCGTATCGATAAATGATACATCCATCAGAAGAACCCTCCTGTAAAGACTGTGATGAAATCCGTAGCTAGACTCGGCATTATACCGAACAATGCTATCAGCGCACAGAGTGTACCGAGAGCTATGCCCTCTGACAACCTCACATCATGAAGATGGGAGGTGTCCACCTTGTCCGTAAGCTTTCCGAACAGCGTCCTCTGCATCGCCCACAGATAGAAACCCGCGGTGAGCATCATCGAAAGCATCCCGAATACGATCATCCACATGTATTGTGTTTCGGCTATGAAATCCCAGAAGGAGTACAATATGCCGAACTCAGCCACAAAGCCGACAAGACCTGGAAGTCCTAGGGATGCCATGAAACCGAACATCATGAATGCCGCGTATATAGGCATCTTTCCGGCCAATCCGCCGAGAAGGGGTATCTCTCTGGTGCCCACATTGTGACCCGTCATACCGCACACCATGAAGAGCACGGCCGTTATGAGTCCGTGTGCAAACATCTGGAAGATCGCAAATTCCAAACCGACCTCGGAAAGTACTGCGATACCCAGCAACACCATACCCATATGACTGATCGATGAGAATGCAACCATCTTCTTGAGGTCTTTCTGAGCTATACATGCGTATGCACCGTATATCATGGAAAGCAAAGCGAGCCCTATCATGACCCATTGCCATGTCTGTGCTCCTTCCGGAAGGGTGGTAAGACAAACCCTGATTATACCGTATGCACCCATCTTAAGCATCACACCCGCCAGAATGACTGAACCTCCTGTGGGTGCTTCCACATGTGCATCAGGCAACCATGTATGGAACGGAACAATGGGCATCTTGACGGCAAACCCGAAGAACAGAAGCCCGAAGACCAAAGTCTGGAATGTCGTGCCAAATCCTGCGGCCGTGCCTGCCAGAACCGCGGCGAACGAAAAGTTCACCGGATTGCCGGTAACGACAGCGGACTGGAAAACCAATGCGAATATACCGATCAACATGATCAATGACGCCACATGGGTGTATATGAAGAACTTGATCGCAGCATAGTGTCTGCGAGGGCCCCCGTACCAGGATATCATGAAATACATAGGTATCAGGGTGAGTTCCCACATAATGTAGAACAGGAAATAATCCTGAGACATGTACACGCCTAGTAACCCCACTTCCATTATCAAGAGTAACGTGTGGAAGTAGTTCGGTCTGTCCTTTTCAGAACTGGAGAATACAACGACCAAGAACACGAGTAACGAGGTCAGGAACACCATCAAGATGCTCAGACCATCGACACCCAGTGCAAAGTTCATCGTAAGACCAGCCGCCTCGATCCAGACATAGCTTGTCGAGAATGATCCCAGATCACTTACGAAAAGCAGGTAGATCGACATCAAGAGTGTGATTCCTGAGAATGCACCAGCTGTGTATACCGCATATTTAGATCTCTGTCCGCCCATGAACAGTGTCACCAAGGCACCGACCAGAGGCAGCAAAAGTAGTATCATAAGGAATGGAAATTCCATTTAGATACCTCCCATCACATAAAATAGAGCAGCAAGCACCGCAGAAAGGACCATTACCCCAACTACAACGAATCCGGCATAGTTGCGTACATACCCCGTCTGCGCCTTGCTAACTACATCGGCACTGCCAACGACTGCATTGGAGAGTCCGTTGACCGTACCGTCGATTACATTCCTGTCGATGAAATCAACACCGCGTGCGACCTCATATCCAGCCTTCCAGGCAATCTGATTGTAGAGTTGCGGGAAATAATATCTCTTCGCAAGCACTTTGTAGAGCATCCCCTCTCCGTTCTTGTTGAACTTGCCAGGGTTGATGCTCTTCTTGGCATACATCAGATACGCTATACCGATACCGATGAGCGCAAGCGCGATCGCGATATAGGTCCAGACGTTTGTGAATATCTCCTTTGCGATTTCGGTTCCGGAATGTACCTCAACGTGCAGTGACATGAAAAGCGACTCGTAGGTTACCTTCAATGTTTCTGAGATGACGTCACCGAGACCGAATAGTATTAGGAAACCGGAGAACACCGCAAACACAGACAGCACGCACAGTGGAGCCGTCATCGATTTCGATGATTCTCCGTGCGCATGCTTCGAGGATTCGTGCTCCTCACCCGCGAATGTCATGAACCACATGCGGAACATGTAGAACGCCGTCATGAATGCGGTGATTATTCCCAGAATGAACAGCAGACAGAACCACGAACCTGCTCCGAGCCCGTTCGCGTATGGACCGAAAGCCGCCTCAAGTACCATATCCTTCGACCAGAATCCGCTGAACAACGGGAATCCGGCAATGGACAAGGACCCTAAGAGCATGGTGATCGATGTTATCTTCATCTTCTTGTGAAGACCACCCATCAGACGCATATCTTCTGTCCCGCATGAGTGGATGACCGAACCAGATCCTAGGAAAAGCAATCCCTTGAAGAAGGCATGGTTGATCATATGGAATATTCCTGCGATGTATCCCATCACTCCCAGGGTAATCAATTCCCCATTCCCTGTTTCGATACCGATCGCCATCAGATATCCGCCTGCCCCGAGGGCAAGTATCATGTATCCCAGCTGGGAAATGGTAGAGTATGCAAGGACCCTCTTTATGTTCATGTTATTGAGAGCCATGGATGCTGCGAAGATTGCAGTGACACCGCCTATTATCGCTACCAGAAGCATAACGTCTGCACTCTGGATGAATATAGGGTATGATCTTGCCGTCAGGTAAACACCTGCTTTGACCATCGTGGCTGCATGGATCAACGCGGAAACCGTCGTAGGTCCTGCCATCGCATCTGGAAGCCAGTCATGCAACGGGAACTGCGCGCTTTTACCTATCACGCCGCCAAATATCAGCAACACGGCAGCGGTGAGCAATCCTGAGTTCTCCGCCTGTACAGTGGCGATAGTCGACGCATCGAAGACCACCGTGTAGTCCAGGGATTGGAAAAGGTAGAGCAGGATAAACAAACCTGACATGAGACATACGTCACCCATGCGTGTCACGAGGAACGCTTTCTTTGCTGCAGATGATGCGTTCACCGATGCATCGTCTCCATCCGGATGCTGGAAACTCCAGAATCCTATGAGAAGATACGAACAGAGACCCATTATCTCCCAGAAGACGAACATCTCCAGGTAGTTGCTTGAGATCACAAGTCCGAGCATGCCTGTAAGGAAAAGGGACACTTCAGCGAAGTACCTCCTCTTCTTTACCCCTTGGTCATTCATGTACCCGAGCGAGTATACGAAGATCAACATCGAGATTAGCGACGAGAACAGCATCATCACGCACGCCAAACTGTCTATGTAGACACCGAAGTTTATCTCGTATCCTCCGATGACGAGCCACTGGACATCCTGCACATATGGCAGGTTATTGGCATAAAGATCACCCGTGAGGTACTCGTAGGACACCAGTACAGAGATGATAAATGCTATGAGTGCTCCTGAAATCGCTATGTATCCGCCACCCTGAGGCGTTTTATTCCCAAAGAAGCCGGATATGACGAAGCACAGAAGCGGCACTAGAGGAACCAACCATACGTATTCCATTATCATTTTACCACCTCATTGATGTGAGCTCGTCAACATCGGTCGTCTTTTTCACTTTGTAGACATTCAACACCAGAGCGATACCGACAGCCACCTCCGCAGCTGCGACTGCAATGGACATTATGACGAACACCTCTCCCATGGTCCCCATCCCGTAGGCTGAGAAAGTTATGAAGTTGATGTTCGCCGCATTGAGCATGAGTTCGATGCACATCAGGATTACCAGGCTCTTCTTCGAAGTCAGCATCCCGTACAACCCTATCACGAACAGGATCGCAGCGAAGACGAGGAAGAACTCAATTGGAATCATCGGAATCTTCCTCCTCTCTAGAGATACACACCCCACCTATGATCGCACCGAACATAAGGACACCCAGCACGAGCAGGAGGGGGCCGTAATCCTCAAACAACACATAATTGACACTGTCAGTGGGAAGATTTCCACCCTCGTCGGGTTCGAATGGAATGGCCTCTGGGCTGTCATTCATATTCTCCCAGTCGCTACTGACAATCGAACCTGCAAGCATGGCGAGCATCGCTACAGCGATGACAACGCCCACAATTGTTTTCTTACTCATCGGATTCATCCTCCTTCTGGATCGTCCTTCTGGTAAGCATAATGCTGAATGCGAACAGCATCGTGATCGCACCTACGTAGACAATCAACTGAATGATGCCTATGAATTCTGCTTCCAGGAAGAAATAAGTCACAGCGACACAAACGAATACCAATGCCAGGTAGAATGCGCTGTGCATGATCTCTTCCGATGTGACGACAGAGATAGCGGCCGCGATCGCAATCGCGGCCAGTACTATGAAGGATATGGCATCGGGGTTAGCGAGTATATAGTCCCAGATACCCGTGATGAAACCGACAATGCTACTCACTACTGAATTTGCATCCATCATAACACCTCTTTGATCTTTAGTGCCGACTTGGGGCACTCTATCACGCAGTTCTCACAAGAAACGCAGAGATTATTGTCGATCTTCGGATTCTTGATATCCTTTCCTTTATCATTCTGCCCAACAACCACCATGGTGATGGCATGCGTCGGACAGACCTTCGCACATTTCTGACAACTGATGCATTTGGATGCATCGAGCGTCGGTCTGTCGGTATCGAAGAAAGCCGTAGGTTTGTCTTCGATGCCTTTCGCTAAATTGGACAACAGATGTTCCTCAATGTGAACCTCCATCATCTCATTCGTACCCTCGAAATTGAGTCTGCGGGGATCGTAGATGAGCGCTTCTCTCGTGAACTCCGCCAATTCATAGTCCGTTGTCGTAGTCATTGCATCGACCGGGCAGTACTCTGCACAGTATCCGCACATCATACATCTTCCGATATTGACCTGCGGTCTCTTGACCATGTTCCCGCTGTCATCAGCGACCTCAACCAGTTTGATACAGGTCGTAGGACATACCCTGACGCAGATACCGCATCCAAGACATCTGTCGAATCGAAGTCCTGGACGTCCACGGTAATTGTCTGGGACCCACTCTTTCTCGTACGGATACATTATGGTAACCGGCCTGTGAGCAGTCGACTTGAACATCCTCTTCAAGGTCATCCACAAGGGCTTAAGGACACCTGTTCCTCTGAATTTCTTAGGATATTTGTCCAGATATTTGTATGTCATCAGAACACGCCTCCCATTCTTAGGGCAATGACGATTGCCAGATTAACGACTGCCAGGGGCATTAGTATTTTCCACCCTATGTTCAGAATCTGATCGGTCCTGACACGAGGCAAAGCCGCTCTGGCCCACACGAATATGAAGAACACCAAAAACACCTTGGCGATAAAGACGAGCTCCGGTACAGGGGTTGAACCGAAGTACGGGAGCATCCATCCGCCCAGATACATGATCACCACTAGAGCGCAGGCGACATATCCTCTGAAATAGTCGCCAAGCATGATCAGACCCCATTTCATACCCGCATACTCCGTCTGCCAGCCTTCTACGAGCTCGGCCTCTGCTTCGGAAAGATCGAAAGGCACACGCTCGGACTCGGCGATGGCACAGATCAGGAATACGATGAAACCGAGGAACTGAGGTATGATGTACCATGTGTTCTCATACTGTGCATTCACTATGTCGTTGATATTGAAGCTTCCCGTCATGAGGATGACTCCAGTCAACAGAAGGAGCATCGGAATCTCATACGAGATCATCAGTTCGGCTGCCCTCAACCCTCCGATCAGCGAATACTTGTTGTTCTGCGCCCATCCCGCACACAGAATGAGGAACGGAGCCAATGCAAACAGACCGAAGATTATCAGAAGCCCGGTTCCGTAGTCAGCGATGAACCATCT
Organism: Candidatus Methanomethylophilaceae archaeon; assembly: GCA_041669745.1. Lineage (GTDB taxonomy): Archaea > Thermoplasmatota > Thermoplasmata > Methanomassiliicoccales > Methanomethylophilaceae > JBAZDV01. The sequence goes on from JBAYAO010000009.1 coordinate 10,269, forward strand.
GCCAGACAGTGGAACCATGCACGCAACAAGAACTGACACACCGATAACTAAAGCAAGTGCCCACCAGTATATCTTCTTGTCAGCCTTCTTAGGAGCTATGTTCTCCTTCATGAACGTCTTGAGACCATCGGCCAGACACTGGAAATATCCTAACGGACCGATTTTCGTCGCACGCCTGTCCATCATCCTACCGAGGACCTTACGTTCCTCCCAGATCATGGTCAGGTTTATGATGAAACCTACCGCGAATATCACCACCACCATCAATATGATCGCAAAAACGTTTGCAACCTGGTCGCAAACGAGCCATGTTGAAACGCAGTTGCCTGGAACGAGCAGATTTATGAGCCAGGCAATCAATCCGCCGAGAAGCTCCCACAACTTCAACCCTATGTCATAGGGAAGGTTGTAGACCGAGTACGGATAGTACCCGTTCTGCATGGGATCCGTGAAAACGATCCAGTTAAGTATACTATTGTACGGCATCTGGATCACCTGTCTGTCTCTCCGAGACACATATCAATCATTGCCATGATCGCAGGTATATCTGCGATCCTGTTGCCAACGACCATGTTCTTCGAAGCTGATACATTCACAAATACCGGACTACGTACCTTCAACCTGTAGGGCCTTTCGGATCCGTCGGAAACAAGATACATTATGCTCTCACCGCGAGGATCTTCTATCTTCGCGCATGTCGTTCCGGCAGGGACACATCTTGGTACCTTCACACGGTATGGTGCTGTCTTGGGTATAGACTCCAATTTCTTCATTGCCTGCCTTATCAGCTCGCAACTCTGGAACAGCTCCTCTATCCTCACCATGTATCTGGAATATGTGTCTCCCTCCTTCAAGACCGGAACCTCGAAAGTAAGTTGATCATAAGCATCATACGGATCGTCGCGACGGACATCGTAATCCACCCCGCATCCGCGCATTGCCGGACCGGTTATTCCAAGATTGGCGACGTCCTTACGCGTTATATACCCGATACCTTTCATCCTCGAAACGAATATCGAAGACTCGTCGGTAAGTCCGATGATCTCCCAGAGGGTTTTCTCGAAATGCTCTACTGCCCTCATGCAGTCCCTCTCGAAGTAATACGGCATGTCCGACCTGACGCCACCTATGCGCGGGTAATTAGTTGTGAGTCTCTGTCCGCACAATCTGACGTTCAAGTCAAGGAAGAATTCCCTTTCTCTCAGAGCCCACAGAAACACCGTGAGGTTACCCAGATCGGTACCCACCGCGGCCAACCACATCAGATGTGATTGGATACGACAGATCTCGTCCGCGATGACTCTCATATACTGAGCCCTTTCCGGAACCTCTATATCGAGTGCCTCTTCCGCTGCTTTACAATACAGGTGCGACCATGTCATCGACGCTGAATAGCAAAGACGGTCTGCCATCGGAATGATCTTGGCATAGGTCCTCTGTTCACATTCCTTTTCCCATCCGCGATGCAAATATCCAACTTCTGGCTCTGCATCTACTACAATCTCTCCATCCACCTTAACCCTAAGAGTCCAGAGACCGTGAGAGAACGGGTGCTGTGGACCCATCGTGACCCACATCTTATCTGCATTCATCTTCTCAGTCATTTCATTCTTGTCCCCTTAGCTTGTAAGATTTTCTGAATGGATAGAACTCGTAGCTCTGTGGTGTGAGTAGCCTTTCCAACTTGGGATGGCCGTCGAATATAATCCCGAAGAGCTCGTACGTCTCCCTCTCATGCCAATTGGCACCACCCCAGATGGGTGTAACGGAAGCTATATGAGGATCGTCGTTCGGAACGTCGACTTCTATCTCCACCATTACCGCAGTGAAGTAATTGGTTATGTGATATACGACCTGAAGATGGTCCACCCAATCAACACCACAGACCGATGTTGCCTGTTCATAGTTCAACTTTCCGTGAAGGTACTCGCAGAGCGGATAGATGGTCTCCCTGTCTGTTGAGAGAAAGATCCTTCTCTTCTGATTGATGGCTCTGTTGTTCTTCTTCGTCGAGGTCCTGAAGACCAGCTTATCGCCGAACTTCGCCTTAAGCAACGAAATCGTGTCCTCATATGAAGGAGCCTCGATGATATCATTATCGGCCATGTTCAGTCCTCCATGAATACGCCCCTCTTGAAGTAAGCATCAATCTTCTTCTGCAAGAGCATGAATCCATCTATCATCGCATCAGGCTTGATCGGACATCCCGGAATGTAAACATCCACAGGAACAATCTGGTCCAGACCCTGAACGATATTGTATGAGTCGTACCACGGACCGCCCGATATCGCACACTCTCCCATCGCCACAACCCATTTTGGACCTGGGATCTGCTCATAGAGACGTCTTATATCCGGACGGATTTTCTTCGATATCCATCCGTTTATCAACAGGACATCCGTCTGTCTCGGCGATGAACGGTAGATCATACCTACACGCTCTGCATCGTATTTCGGCGCAGAAGCCGCCGCCATCTCTATGGCGCAGCATGCCAGACCGAAATGCAGCGGGTGCATGGAATTTCTCATAGCCCATGCCCAAATCGGACCGGTTAGATTGTCAACGGTCTTCTTGGTACCGGCACTCAACATTTCGTTTATCATTGCCGATGACCAGGTCATGAACTCGTCTGCGCTCATAGCGACAGCATGGGGATAAAGGCTCATATCCATATGGTTTCCTCCTTTTTCAAAGCGTATACCACTCCCAACAAAAGAATTCCCAAGAACACAATGGCCCAGATCTTTGCCATCTCGGAAAGCTCCGAGAAGCCAACGGCCCAGATCATAAGAAAAGTCGCGACCAGATCAAAAACAACAAAAATAATTCCGAACGAATAATACTGGAATCTGAACTGAACTTGAGCTTCTCCAATTGGTACTGAACCGCACTCGTAGGTCGTATCCTGCCATTGGGAAGGTTTTGTGGGTCTAAGGAACCTAGACATCCACCATGCCAACGGTGCGAAACCTAGAGCTAGTACGCCCAGGACCACCAATGGTATGTAACTCACAACTAGTGACATTGTTGCCCGTGATACTGTGTAATTATTAAAGTCTTAGGGGCCACGTCTGTAAGGCATACCCTAAAATATAGGAGGGGTGCGGATTTTCAAAGACAAACTTATTAACACGTTAACCGATGAACCGTCAGGTATCGATATGACTGTCAAAATTGGATTCATCGGCGCGGGGCAGATGGCCTCCGCTTTGATGAAGGGGATCATCTCAAAAGGACTTTATTCGAAGGACGAAGTGATTGCATGCGACGTTTGGGCTCCGGCCCGGGAAAAAGCGACCAACGAACTCGGCATCAAGGTGTATGAGGACGCTATCGACGTCGTTAGACAGACAAAATTCCTGGTATTGGCAGTAAAACCTCAACAAATTGAGAGCATTTTTGTTTCAAAAGAGGTCAAACTCGGTAGGGACCACATCCTTATGAGTATCGCAGCAGGTGTGAAAATTGATACACTGGAATCATATGTGCCAGATTGTAAAATAATACGTGTTATGCCGAACTTCTGCTGTACTGTTCTCGCCAGTGCGTCATGTTATGCGTTGGGTTCTAAAGCAGAGACCAAAGACGGGGATGCCGTAAAAGCCGTACTTGAAGCGGTTGGAATTGCATTCGAAGTGAAAGAGAAGGATCTGGATGCCGTCACCGGATTGAGCGGCAGTGCACCAGCATACATGTTCATGGTAATTGATGCTCTGGCAGACGGCGGTGTTCTCATGGGGCTTCCCCGTGACATGTCCATAAAGCTTGCGGCACAGACGATGCTGGGTGCCGCAAAGACCGTTCTCGAGACCGGAAAACATCCTGCCCAACTCAAGGACAGCGTATGTTCGCCTGCCGGTACCACCATCGAAGGCGTGAGGGTGCTCGAAGAGTACAGTATGAGAGGCGCCTTCATATCCGCGGTCCAAGCAGGTACGGAAAAATCGAAAGAACTCGGTGGGAAGAGCTGATCTCGATCCCCTCTCTTATTAGTATAGTAATATCAGATAGGTCAGAGGTCAGGTCACTGACCTATCCTTCTCTTTCCTCTGTTCAACGGGAATCCTGATTTCAGCAGCCCCGAGATAACACGCGGTGCATTGGACCAGATCGATCCCGTGTCCCAATCGAGATCCTTTTTATTGCAAACAGTCGAAGCCATGAGTCTCTCTCCCTCATCTTTTATCGCCCATAGCTGATCGTTCCTCGCCGCAGAATCCTTTACGAGCATGATGTCATCGACCCTTCTTAGAAGACCACGTGCGATGTTCGTCCTCTCTATACGACTGTTGTAATTCTCCTCATCTACACGACCGACCTCATATTCTATCCTTGCCAACTCCAATGCCGCATCGTATGAGACCTCAGCAATATCGTCTCTCGTCATCCATTTCGTCTCGTAAGACAAAACATGTTTCCACGAAGGATTGTCAAGTAGTTGCCTGTGTTCCTCCAATGTTCTTGCAAAGAACCTATATCCCCACTTCTCTGGATTCTCAAAGGCTCTGCTTCCTGGATCCACAAAGGGGGCGAATGGTGCATTGTATATGAACAGGCGGTCATCCTTCCCTACAAGATCCCACATGGTCCTTGCTGCCTTGACACTGTCCATCGCCGATTCCCTTGTCTGCTCAGGAAGACCCGTCATATAGAACAGATCGAACCTAACACATCCGTTCTGGAACGCTGACGATACCGTCTTTTCTATCGACCTGTTATCGTATCCCTTTCCCATTGCGCTTCTTACGACCTCGTCGTGCGAATCGGGGGAAAATTCCATTGAATACTCACCCATAGAGTGCTTGGCCATTCTGAAGAACTCTTCATTCGCCGGTTGGAATATCTCAAACGCGATATGATTGTCTATGTCACGTTCCTTGATGGCCCTGAAAAGACGGTCAGCATAATCTTTTCCGCCCTGTCTAGGGTCGCCGATGACGAATATCGGAGACTTCAGATAATCCTGGATGGCTGACATGTCGTCTGCCAATTTTTCAGGACTTCTGAAAGCTGCTCTTCCTCTGCACAGGAACCTCTTGTTCGCATCGTGCGAACCTCCGCATTCCGCACAGTTGTATGAGCAGCCCCTGACAGTGAAAACAGATGTCAATGGAAGTTTATCCCAATCAAGCCAGGGCAGAGCTCCCTTAATGTCCCTGTGCCTGAGTGTGTTCCTTATCATCGTTCCATAGTCGAATTTCACCCAATCGAGATCCTCTGGAATAAATGATATCGGATTGACATGGATATGACCGTCCCTGTCCTTCCATGTCAAATTCGGAACATCGCCCAGGTCACCGCCGTTGTCCAGTGTCTGCATCAGCTTCACATGGGGTATCTCCGTGGAATCACCACGCATCACCATGTCCACTTCTGGCCTTTGGATCAGCTCCTCGTAGAAATAAGAAGCAGAGAATCCGCCTATCTCGACCATGGCCTCCGGATGATATTTCTTAACGAGTTTCGCAACCTCTATGGCACCATGGGCATGCGGCAACCAATGAAGGTCTATGGCATACACTTTCGCATCGAGATCCTTCAGACATTTCTCAGCATCGAATTTTTTGCTTTGAAGCATCTGCACCGCGAGATTCACAATCCTCGTCCTGAACCCGGCATCCTCCAAATGGGTGGACATCGTCATGAAACCTATGGGATACATCTCGAATACGGGCGACGACGGAACGACATCGCTCACAGGACCGTAAAAAATCGGCTTTTTCCTGAAATCGTAAACGCTCGGTGCGTGTATGAACACAATATCTGATCCCATCATATCACCTCATGTTCCAAAACGTCTCATACGTTGCTGATATGATCTTATCGCCCTTAGAAAATCGATATATCTGAACCCTGGCCAGTATATATCCGTAAAATACAATTCCGAGTAGGCCATCTGCCAGAGCAGGAAATTCGATACCCTGATCTCTCCGGATGTCCTCAATACTAGATCGGGATCCGGAATGTCCGACGTGTACATATGCAGGGAGAACGCTTTCTCATCGATATCCTCCACGTTCATTTCTCCGTCCTTGACCTTCTGCGCCACCTCCTTGACGGCGCTTATTATCTCCTGCCTTCCTCCGTATGCGATGGCCATGTTCAATCCGAAATCAGAATAGTCTTTGGTCCTTTCTTCCGCATAATCGACGGCCTTGATGAAATCTGGCGACAGCATATCCCTGTCTCCGATGACTTTCAGACGGACCCTGTGTTCATGAATACGGGAATCGTCTGCGAATTCCATCAGAGAGTCCTTTATCATGCTGAGCAGAAAATCCACCTCATCATCCGACCTTGAGAAATTCTCCGTCGAAAAGGCGTAGACGGTCAACATTTTGACCTTGGCTTTATAGCACCAATTGATCACGTCCTTCAGTTTCTCTTTGCCTTTGATGTGTCCTTCGCTCACACTCGATTTCATTACCTCTTCCGCATATCTGCGGTTACCGTCCATGATTATGGCTATATGCTGGGGAATCTTTCCAGCGAGAACTTCCTTTTCCAATTTGTCCTCGTATCTGTTGTACGCCGTATTGGTGATTATGTCAGAGATTCCCATGTTACTCAAAATCCTCGGGAACACCAGCTGATCTCACACCGAGATCAAAACATCCGATCGCTGCTACAGCTCCGATGATACCTCTTTTTCCGGTTATCGGTATCACCTGCACACCATTTCTCTCAGCGACCTCTATGGCTGCCTTCTCTTCGTAGAGGATGTACTTTGCACCCCATCCCCATTCCTGCAACTCATCCGGAATCTTAAGACCTATGAATACCGTCATCACTGTCTCATCGGACAGCGTCTCCTTGATCAGATATTCCTTGCAATATGCGATTATCTTGTCGACTTCATCCGATTTAGCTGCGAACGATACCGCCGTGGAACAACAGTTGGTCGTCTTGTTTGGTGCTTTAGGGTTCAATTGGATGATCTTATGATCGAGGAATCTCCCGTACGGACAATCCCTCGCCAATTTCATCGTGGTGACCCATGATGCGCCTTTCTGGGGTGTATCTGTATCATCGACACCTATCACCACTCTGACCATCTTAGGAGTGACGATCTCGACGGATGCCCTGTGTGCGCCTCCGATGCTGAAATCATCTGGATATACCGTCTCTATGACATCGGAGGACTGTGGTATACATGCACCGATACCGACTGAAGCACCTGCGAGTCCCATCCATCTGGTATGGACACGGTCTCCTTCTATTTTCAACGAGCTGATCCCCTGTCCGCCCAATTCTGCGGAAACAGGTCCGAATTTCAGCTCTTTCTCACCGATCACGGCATCCATTATTATCGTGTATCCGTCGATACGGATATCGGTGATGACACCGCCAGTGCGCTTCCTGTTCACGACATCCCACTCGATCGGACCCCTGGCAGTACATTTCTCAACTATCTGCGCCACACCGTTCTTCTCGTCTACCATCGTGAAGAAACCCTGACAGAATAACTTACCGTACTTTTCAGAAACCTGATCCGGCCTTAGAATATTCACCATATCTATACCTCATTCCAATTCTTCTTCGTGAATGATCCTGAGGCAGTCAGCGGGAACCTGCTTGCAGAGGAATACGGTTTTTGCCGCCCTCCCGATGTCGTACCCTTGTTCAAAACACGAATTGGTATCCACCGCAAGTATCACCGGATCGTCAACACGAACCGAACCCGCCCTGAACGCGTCATCGTACGTCAATGACAGATGCACCATGGATCTGTCCGACGGAAGAAGACCCACTTCCAGAATTATATCCGCTTCCTCCTGTGTGGTTGGATAGTACAGTTCATCCGGAATGTTGTCGGTCGGAAGTTTAAGATCGAGTGCAATAGTATGACCGTATGTTGCCCTCACGCTGTCACCCGATATCTGATACCTCCCCTTTGGATCTGTCTCTGCAAGAGCGATGATATGATGCGGCCTCAGCCAATGCATACGGTCATTGTTGGATTGTATGGCGTATACGACGTCCTTGATCCTCACGAATCCCTGATCGTCCATTTCGAGATCGAATCTTCCGTGTCTGAGTATCCCCGCGATCGTCCTTCCGAGCTTCTCTAATTCAAAGTCGTTCATCAGAAATTTACCTTCCTCCCCACAGACAGGACAAACTTCCTCACGGAAATATCCGTGTTCTTCACATTCTCGCATCATTTTATCACTTCGTTAGCTTACGGTTGAAGTGCCTGCTCTGCGGCCTTGACCGTGTTGGCCATGAGCATGCATATTGTCATAGGACCCACGCCCCCCGGCACTGGCGTTATCGCTGACACCATATCTTTTACATTCTCGAAATCCACGTCTCCGACCAATCTCGATCCCTTCGGTGCCGTCGGGTCCTCTATTTTGTTGGTCCCCACGTCTATTATCACGGCCCCTTTCTTCACCATATCCTTCGTGATGAATCTGGGTTTGCCTATCGCAGCAATGAGTATGTCCGCCTGACGTGTTATATCCGGCAGATTCTTGGTCTTTGAGTGTACTATGGTGACAGTGGCATCTCCGCCTTTGCCTTTCTGCATCAGAAGTGCCGCTATCGGTTTTCCGACTATATTGCTCCTTCCAACGACCACGACGTGCTTACCTGCGGTCTCTGTTCCCGACCTCACGAGCATCTGCTGTATGCCCGCAGGTGTGGCAGGCAGGAAGGTAGGATTGCCGATGAGCATGTGACCGACATTCTCCGGATGGAATCCGTCCACATCCTTCCTGGGGTCGATCGCATCTATGACCTTGTTCCCGTCGATATGCTTAGGCAACGGGAGTTGAACCAAAAATCCATGAATGAGCGGATCCCTGTTCAGTTCTTCCACCTTTCCAAGAAGCTCCCTCTCGGATATACTTTCTGGGAATGTCTCAGTTACCGAATGCATTCCCAACTCCTCGCACTTTTTGCCCTTCATCCTGACATACGACTGCGAAGCGGGGTCATCTCCGACCAAAACAACGGCTAGGCCCGGCGTAACGCCTTTCGCCTTCAGCACCTGTATTCTTTTTTTCAGTTCAGCGTATATCTCCGATGAGATCTCCTTCCCACTAATCAGATCAAAAGTCATTCCGACCCCGGCAAATGATTGCCCCGTTTCTATATATTACTTAGGTCTGCGGTCCGTACCGATGAACACGATGTGAGTCGTATCAGAATTGCTCGGAGACGTACGACATCGTCCTGATGACAAAACCATCATCCATCAGACCTTCCAGTATCAGACGTACATTGTCCAGATTTTTGCATACGGCACCGCTGTCCATGATGCCCTTGCTCCTGCTTTCTACGATATGCCAGGAATGTGTAGCGAGGACGAATACCCCGTCCTTCACCTGTTTTCCCATCTCGATGAAATCCTCGGGGGATCTGCCTCCCTCATGCATCGGCCAGAGATATGACGTGATATTCCTTCCCTTTCCATCCTTTCCTTTGCAGACGGGGATCTCCAGTATCTTACCGTGCCTGTATGGCCAGATCTCGGATTGAAGATATTCGTAGTATGATGAGTCGTATCGCATCCCATATTCCGGTAGCATCTCCACAAGCATCTCGTTCGGATCCATATACGGCGTTCTGAAACCTGAAGGCTGACTGCCCGTCTCATCCCTTATGATCGATATCGCTCTCTCGATGGTCTCCCTGGTCTCGCCCTCGTCCATCACGATTCCGGTCCTTGTTCCGTTGAAATCTTCGTGATCCAGCCCATGGAGTGCAACCTCATGACCTGAAAGAAGATTGCTCATGTGTGTTTTTGATAATGCTCTGGCTTCAACGAAAAACGTCGATTTCACATTCATTTCATCCATCAGTTCGATGAGTTTTTCCGTTCCCTTCTTCGACGATTCGAACCTCGGGGCGTTACCTGATCCCCTGTCAAGGGAGACAGCTGCGGGAGAACCTGAAACCGCCTCGTTCACATCTCTGTCCAAGTCGACCGTGAAACATAAAGTGCGCATCGGTTGTTAACGACCATACCGACTTTTTATTGTTTGCATCCGACAATACTAAACAACGTTATATCTGTGAGACGCACTAAAGCCCCCGAAGGTGGCCAAATGATCATCGGGGAGCAAAAACCGCTGCAAGAGATATGCGATCTCATCGAATCATACCACGGGAACAGTATACTTGTGGTCGGATGCGATTCTTGTATGACCGTCGCCCTCGCCGGAGGCAAGGAAGAGGTCAAGGATATGGTGGCAGAGCTCAGACAACATTCCAAATCACATGGGAACGAATGGAGGATCAAAGGTCTGACATTGAAGAGACAATGCGAGAAGAAATATGAGGAGACCATTGCGACCGACGTCGCGAACTGTGATATCATCCTATCGCTCGGATGCAGCATAGGAGCACAGATGATGTCCGAAAACTATCCTCTGTCGAATATTGTCCCCGGGATCAACACGTCTAATATGGGTGCACCGGAAAAACACGGAGTCTATAAGGAGAAATGCATAGGTTGCGGAGATTGCACCATACATAAGACCGCAGGGATCTGCACCCTTACGAGGTGCGCCAAAGGATTGCAGAACGGTCCCTGCGGAGGGTCCGTCAACGGCAAATGCGAGATAGATTCCGATCTTGACTGCGCCTGGAGTCAGGTATACGAAGCCTTGAAGGCAAAGGGGGAGCTTGATAACCTTCTGGTTTTGACGCCACCCAAAGACTGGTCGAAAAGCCACAGTGGCGGCGTGAGGACCGTGAGGACCAGGTGATGATGTGTTCGCCAGCAGACTCGAGGAGAAACTCGCAAAGGGACGCTTTGTCATAACCACGGAACTGGGGCCCCCCAAATCCGCCTCCGGTGACGACCTATCTAAAAAGATATGCCAGCTTAAGGGCTGCGCCGATGCCTACAATGTGACCGACAATCAGACCGCAACTGTAAGATTATCGAGTCTTGCCGGCAGCGTATTCTGTCTCAGAGAGGGCATGGAACCCGTAATGCAGATCGCCTGCAGAGACAGGAACAGGATCGCCATTCAATCGGATGTGCTGGGCGCTCATGCTCTGGGGATCAGAAACATCCTATGCATATCCGGCGACCATCAGGCCTTCGGCAATCAACCAGACGCAAGGAACGTTTACGATATAGATTCCACCCAGGAATTGATGATCCTCAAGAAGATGAGGGATGAATCGGCACTTTGGAACGGCGATAAGCTGCAAACCCCGCCCTCTCTGTTCCTGGGTGCCGCCGCGAACCCCTACGGCCAACCCCAGGAGCTCCATCTCATAAGGCTGCGGAACAAATGCCTCGCCGGCGCTCAATTCATACAGACGCAATCCATTTTCGATCTGGATGCGTTCGATGATTGGATAGGGACCGTCATCAAGCAGAAGATCGTCGGAGACACGAAATTGATAATCGGCGTTCTCCCCATGAAAAGCCTCAGAATGACCAGATTCCTTGCCAACAACGTACCAGGAACGGTCATTCCGAACCATCTCGTGAAGAGGATGTCCTCCGCCGCCGATGAAGAGACCGAAGGTCTGAGGATCGCCTCGGAGACCATAGAACATCTCAGGAACGTAAAGGGCGTCGCCGGCATACACATGATGCCTATGAACTGGTACTCGAGTATACGTCCTCTGCTTGAGAATGCGGGCCTTATCCCTGATCCCTGAGATAGTCGTTACAGTAGAGTTTGTTGTTCAGAAGTATGTCCGCCGTTTTCACTACATCCATGAGTGCACTGTCTTCCGGATCCATGATGGCCGCGGTGAGTCCTGCGCCCGCCAGCATTGCGAGGAATGTTCTGTTCATCAACGACCTGTCCGACGCCCCGTTCGATATATTGCTCAGACCCACGACGGTCCTTGGTGCTGGGTCATTCAGTATCCGGAACATCTTCAACGACTCCAGGACCTTCTTTCCCTGATCCTGTGCCGCACTTGCAGGGAGGATCAGCGGATCGAGGAATATCTTCTCCGGCATGACCGCATACTCCATCGCCGTCGTCATCATGAGCATGGCCATTTCAGCACGGCTGTCAGCATCGTTAGGAACACCGCGTTCGTCCATCGTGAGACAGATTATATCGGAATCGTACCGAGCGGCAAGGGGGAACAGTTTCGTCATCTTATCCACCTCCGCTGTTGTCGAATTTATTATGGTCGGATTATCGGAGACCGACAATCCCGCCTCCAACGTCTTTACGCTGGGCGAATCGATGCTCAGGGGAAGGTCCGTGACCTCCTGCACGATCCGGACCAGCCATTCCATAGTCTCTGGACCCTCAGTCCCTCTTCCCGGACCGATGTTCAGATCCAGAGCATTGGCTCCGCACTCGATCTGCTTGCATACGGCCTCCTGTATCGTACTCGCGTCCCTCTCATCTATTGCCTTGCCTATCGACTTGAACAGACCGTTGATCCTCTCGCTTATTATTATCATGGTATCACCTTCCGACGCCGCTCTCGTCGGATCAGTTCATCGCCTTACTGGATACTTTCTCTATAAGCATCCCTTCGATGTCTATCGGATGGAGTCTCATTGCCATTTCCTTGGCACGACCGCATTTCGCCTCGTTATCCGCATATATCCTGAAAAGGAGATCGCCTTTCTCAACTCTCTGACCTTTCTTCTTCTCTAAGAGGATCCCTGCGCCCTTATCGTTCGGCGCACCTGCCGCCCTTGCTATCTGCACGAGATCCTTATTCGCTATGGAGTGGACGTATCCGCACTTGGTGGCGAGTATTTCAAGCACATACTCCCCGGGTTTCAGGTCGTCCGCGGTTATATTCGGATTGCCGCCCTGTGCTGCAACGATCTCACGGAATTTCTTCAGGGCCTCTCCGGACTGAAGTATCTCTTTGGCCTTATCCGTACCGTATGGTATTCCGCCCATCTCTAGGATTATGCCAGCGAGATCGCATGCCTTCTCTACGACACTGGAAGGGTGTTTGCATCCTTCCAATATGCGTATGCACTCTATGGCTTCCAATTTCGGCCCTATGGCGGAACCCACTGGCTGGTCCCCATAGGTTATGGCACATTCGACATGCATACCCAGCATGCGTCCGAGTTCCATGAAATCCCTGACGTATGCTCTCGCTTCCTGAATGGTCTTGACCTTTGTACCGGCACCTGTCGGTATGTCCACAAGCAGGTTGGTCGCACCTATCGCGACCTTCTTGCTCATGATGGAGGCGAGCATCTGCGCACGCGGATTGATCCCTAGCGGATACTCCACCTTTATGACCACATCATCCACCGGTGCAAGATTCATGGATCCCCCCCATGCCAGCACACCGCCCACGCTTTCGGATATCTCTTTCAGCCTTGCGGCATCCAATTCCACATCGCAGAAGGTCTCCACAAAGTCGGATGTCCCGCATGCGCTGCTTATGGCGCGGGATGATGTCTTCGGTATCATCAGTCCCGCCGCCGCGACTATGGACACGACGATCGGTGTCACCTTGTTTCCGGGCACACCTCCGACACTGTGGAAATCGAATACCGGCTGACGGTCGAATGTTACACGGTCGCCTGTATCGACCATGGCGATGGTGAAGTCTGCTATCTCCTCCACATTCATTCCCCTGATGTACAGTGCGGTCAACCACGCCGATATCTCGATCAGTGACAGCTTCGAATCCAATATGTCATTCACGACGGAGGCTATCTCCTCTTTGGACAGCTTCTCCCCGTCCATCTTCTTCCTTATGCTCTTTACGGATTCCGGCTTGGGAGAGTAAACGACATTGATCTCCTCCCCTCCCTCAGCACCGATCTTCTTGAGAACCTGTTTGCTCACCAGGATCTCACCACGTTTGACGATGGTGTCCGATCTGCTGACCAGAGTCACCATGGTCTTCTGACCATCCAGACGGACACGGTCCATCTCCTTCACACCTATCTCTATACAGTCGTCATCATGAATTATGACCCTTGGCTCCGAAGAATCGACATCGAAGAATCTCGCTCTGAGCTTCATTTCATTCCCCACTTCTCCAAGGCAATATGCAATTCATTGTGCGTCTTTGCATATTCATCGACAGGTATCCCCAAAAAAGCAGCGTCCACTGCCTGACACATTCCCATCGCCCCTTTTCTTACACCGCCGGGATGTCCTGCTACGCCTCCGCCCGCCTGTATCTGGACGTTCATCCCGGATGCGGCTATCATCTTGCCAACCATCCCTGGGAACACGCCTCCCGAACATACCGGCATGACGGTTCTGTACGGCACCGACGCGTCTAAGCAGGCATCCAGATTGCTGCGGTCGTCTTTCACGTTCCCGGACATTTTCCCGACCCCGAGCGTACCGATATGCAACGCATCTCCGCCACACATACGTACCAGCTTCGTTATGGGCAACATGGAGATCCCGTGCAACGGATCCCTGGTCATCGCACCGTGCATCGTCCGGTGGACATGTATCGGGACCTTTATGGATGGGTCTTCGGCCAATGCCTGGACCGCTGCGAAACCGCATGTTATGACATCGACCATTATCTGTTTCGCTCCCCACCCCTGCACCTTCTCAGCCAATTCAACGATCTTATCCCCGCTTGTACTTATATTGACCGCGTGAAGCATCATATGCCCTTCGGATTTCAGTCTGTCCAATGCTTCGGCGACCGCAACCGTACGTGCTTCTATCGGACAGAATTTTTGATCCACAAGTGTCTCATCGTCCTTGCTGTTGGTCAATCCGCCCGCCCCGGCCTCATAGACGTATTTTCCCGTCTCGTCGGGCGGAAGCCCGATCTTGGGTTTGACAATGGTGCCCACCAGAGGTTTCTCCGGACGGTCCAGAATCTTTCTCAATCCGTCCACACCGAACTTCGGCCCTTTGAACTGATCCGTTATGCTCTTCGGAAAGGAGACATCCTCCAGTCTGAGCTTCCCGATGGATTCCAGACCGAACAGATTTCCCGCGATGACACTCAGGATCTGCGGTACGGCACCCACTTCGATACTGAAATCATCCGTAGGGTATGCTATCCTGATCATGTCCCCGTTTATCCTTATAACTCTGGCACCGTATCTTTCGAAAACATCGTCTTTCAGCGTGGTTATGCCGGTCCACGTACCCGTTGATTGCTCTGCCGCGATTGCCTCTGCGGCCATGGTCATCGGAAGTTCCGTCGTCACGCGGTAATCGCATATGACGTATGAATCCGTGTCCACGTTTTCATCCAAATGCATATAGGAATATGTCTTCATTTTCGTCACTCCTCAGTTTGAAATATTTTCCCGCCCAGCTGTCTTATCAGGACATCGTACACAGAACCGGTCGACATCACTCCGAGTTCCGTGATTATGGCATCTACATACTTTGCTGGCGTAACATCGAATACCGGGTTATATACTTTGACAGAATCTGGTATCTCGCCTTTCTTCACTATTTCTTCATAGCTGCGTTCCTCTATTGCGACAGTGTCGCCGGATAACGTCATCGGAGAGAACTTGTACGTCTCGCTGCACACGTAGAATTGAACGCGCGCCTCGTATGCTGCCAATGCCAGCTGTGAGGTCCCTATCTTGTTGATGACCGCACCGTGCGATGTTATCGTATCGGCGCCCACAAAGACCCTGTCCACCTCGGTCATCACCGTACGGACGGCACTGTCCACTATCATAGTGGTGTCTATGCCAGCCTTCCCAAGATCGTTGACAGTCAGTATCCCCTGTCTCCATGGTCTCGATTCCGTGGCATACACCTTGATGTGCTTTCCCTGGTCATACGCCGTTTTGATCACCGATAATGCGGCACTGCTGTTGCAATGGGTCATTATTACATCGCCGTCTTCTATCCTTTTGGAACCTATCCTGCCTATGAGCTCCACGGCTCTGGTCGAGTTCGCAATGAATTCCTCTGCATTCTTCTGAATCATGGATACCGCATCACCGACATCCTTCGCTTCCTCGACGCCCCTCAGTGTTGCATGTACACCGTTCCATAACGAAACGGCTGTCGGTCTGGAACCAAGGATCTTTTTCTTTGCCTCCTCGATGTCCTTTCTGAAGGCCCGCATATCCCTTCCTTCGTACGACCCTGCGAAATCCGATAAAGCGGATGCTCCGGCTCTTGCGATCCTTCCCGCTCCGCGGATCGTCATGTCCCTAATCATAACCGCTGTGTCATCCACATTCATACGTACCGGAGATAGAACCTACTGTGAGATATTTAAGAAGGTCGCTGACATCCATCCAAGCGATACGGGTGTCTTGACGGATTCACAGGATCAGTGTTTCCTTCACGATCCTTCTGGCCTCATCCAGACCGAACACGGTGAAGATCGCCCCCATCAATGCCTCGAAGGCGTCTGCACGCATGTTTTCTTCGACGATGTTCTCTTTGGTCCTCTCGTCACGATGTCCCCGACCGACCAACAGGACAGAGTCTATATCAAGATTCTTTTCTACCAGGCGCTCTGATATCTTCTTGTTGGCGACGACGCTCTTTTTGAAATCGGTCATTTCGCCCTCTTTCAATTCCGTGTTGAGGAAAATGTGCTCACAGGTTATCAGTTCGATGACCGCGTCTCCCAAGAACTCGAGTCTCTCGTTGTCCGGAATTTCTTTGGGAAGCGAAAGATTGTGTGCCTCGGCGGTATAGCTGTCATGCGTGAGAGCATTGCAGAATATCGATACCTCCTCTGCGGAAAGGCCGCACTTGCCGAACGGCGGTCTTGCCATGAACTCCCTCACCATCCTCTCGTGAAGTGCGATCTCATCCAAGGTATCGGTCCTCAGAATCACATCATAGAATATAACCTTAGGACCTGAATTATGTCAACTCCGTAGGATTTAATACACAAAAGGACCTACGACCCCCCATGGGAAAGAAGATGAGATTCAGAGGCATCAAGCATTCTCCGAAGAGATTGGAAGGAGACATACTTGAAAGGTCCAAGAATCTTTGGGAAACGCCTGGTCTACTGAGGCCCAAATGTGCAGGTGATTGCAGACGATGTCACTTCGACAAGACATTCGCAAGAATCTCCCGTCTCGAAAAGATAAAGGACGACCCCGACTCCCTGGTTAAGATGGCTGGGAAAGGCGGTGACGACATCTTCAAAGCGTATGCTGCGACGATATCGCTTTTTGCAGCAGGCAGCATCCCATACCTGGCTACGGCAAAGCTTGCCGGTGAGGAAGTCTCCTTCGCACAGAGAGGACGTGTGGGAAACGACAAACTTATCGGTGCGCAGTATTACAACGACCCGAGGATCAGATTGCTGCTCTACAACAGCTTTGCCAAAAAGAAGAAG
>JBAYAO010000010.1:0-24386 GCA_041669745.1 Candidatus Methanomethylophilaceae archaeon
AAGCTGCTTTCCGTCGGGGTAGTACTTCGCACGGGTGAAGCCGATGGCCTTTCCTTCCACAGTTCTGATACCATACCATGATGCCAGTCCCTGGGAGAGACCGGTACCGGCGATCTGGATATCCCCTATTACACTGACCCATGGGCTTGCCACGGGACCGGATACGGCTTTTCTGCCGGCGGCATTCCTTCCTGCCACGGTTCCCTGTCTCACAGCGGTTGAGCCCAATTGGCTCATCGTGGGTCCGGCTGCAATCGCCGATTGACATTGTACCACGTCGCCTGCGAGGAAGATATCGTTCACCAAACGTCCCCTCCTATAGGGTTGCATCGTGGGCGATACGATGACCGCACCCAGTTGTCCGATGTCAAGACCTAGTGCACTCGGGATGGTAAGATTCGCGCGCACGCCGGTTGCGAATATCACCATATCGCAGGGATAATCCTCACCGGCCGCTGTTACACTCTTAACCTTTTTTTCGCCGTTGACCGCTTGGATCGGGGCCTTCATTACGAATCTTATGCCTTTTTCTTCGAGATGCCTTTGGACAGGCTCCGCCATATCTTTGTCTGCGATGCGCGGAACGACCTGGTCCATCATCTCGATCACCGTTACATCTTTCCCCATGTTACGAAGGGCCAGTGCAACTTCCAACCCGATAACGCCTGCACCGCCGATTACAGCGGTCTTGGTGTTCTTCAATGCGGATTCGATGGCCTTACCGTCATTTATGGTCCTGACGACGAATACACCTTCGAGATCGATGCCGGGGATCGGAGGTATGAAGACACTCCCTCCGGTTGCTACCACCAGCGAGTCGTAACCGTATGTTCTGCCATTTGCCGTAACGGTTTTGTTATCGCCGTCGACGGCTGTAACTTTCGTTTTAGTAAAAACCGTTATGTCCCGCTCTTTGGCATAGAATTCGGCATTGTGCATTATGATATCGTCCCATCCTGTTTTTCCCTCAAGGACCCATGGTATAACGCAGGGCGAGTACGATATGTGTTCATCTTCGGTAAAAACCGTGACCTTTGCGGTCGGATCTTCCCTCTTTGCACTGGATGCAGCGGGCATACCCGCGGCACCTGATCCGATGACGATGATGTTCTTGACCATGGGCGTCGTTTCATGATTGAAAGGATACATATTAAAGTTTGCAGAACGGGTTTGGTTCGGACAGGGTCTGCCGGAGGGTAAGTAATATAACCGTTGCAACCATCGGATTGCAGGAATATCAGATGATGAAGGACAAAAGATCTCCTGACCAGCTAGAGACGCTGTGGAAAGAGAAGGATATGGTCGATGGCAAAGTCGTCGATGCATTGGTCATGATCATGCGCACGAGCGGGTGCGTCTGGGCCAAAACAGGAGGATGCACAATGTGCGGTTACCGTTCGGCATCATTGAAGGATGTGACTTCCGAAGACCTCCTGAAACAACTCGATCAGGCCATATCGAGATACGACGACGAACCGTTTGTGAAGATATACACCTCTGGCAGTTTCCTGGATGAAAAGGAGATACCTGAGGGGGTCCGTAACAAGATCTTCGACGCGTTCTCCGACTGCAAACGCATACTTTTCGAAAGCCGTCCGGAGTTCATAACATCTGATGTGATATCGACAGTTCCGGGTTCTGTCACGGTATCTTTGGGCCTGGAGAGCTGCAACGAGGAAGTACTGAGGACGAGCATAAACAAAGGGTTCACACCGGACGATATCAGAGCAGCGGGGTATATTGCAAAGGATGCGGGCCTCACGGTACGTACATACCTGCTACTCAAACCGCTGTATCTGCAGGAGACTGCGGCGATACGGAGTGCAGTGGAATCGATACACTATGCCGATCCATTTTCCGACGAAATATCCATAAATCCGGTGAATGTCCAGAGGGGGACACTAGTTGAGAGGATATGGAAAAGAGGAGACTATAGGCCGCCGTGGATATGGTCTCTGGTGGAGGTATTAAAACAAGCTGCTGGTACAGTCGATTCGAGACTGATGTCGTCGCCTTCTGGAGGAGGGACTCAAAGGGGTGTGCACAACTGTGGTGATTGTGACAAGAGGGTCTTGGATGCGGTCGAGAGATTCTCTTTCACGCAAAACGTTAAGGACCTTGCGGTCACATGTGACTGTATCGACAGGTGGAGGAACTACATGGAATCTGAGACAATGCTCGGTACGGCAGCAGACCTGGACCGTGGATTCGACGAAGATTTGATGATCAGGAAGTGAAACGATGGACTACGATATCAAGAAGGGCTGGTTCAAGAATGTGGAGGGCGACTTACTCCCGGCGATGATCAAAGAGGTGTTCGGCAGCGTTGATACCGACGGAGAATATTACGTCTCTTCGTACGGTGTCATGTCCGTCATAAAGATCAAGGTGGTCTCTAAGGACAAAATGGAGATCGTAACCGAGACCAACAAGGTCGGACTCACCGACGATGCCATCCTGGACAGCAAGAGACGATTGAACATATTTGCCGAAAAAGCAACTGGTTTTGACGCCAAGGCACGCATGAAAAGGGCCCAGCAGAAGGCGAAAAAAGGAAACGTGTAAGGGTCGTTCCCTCCCCGTCCTTTCTTATATGAGACACCCAATCTTTATATACGGGGGGTCTATACCATTTTCAGATTAACACGCTAGATGTTCGACCAGACACCATGGGCAATGCGTGACGCAACCCTCGTCCGATCTCATATAGGAATTGTCGAGATGGATACGGTGTCACGGTCGAGGATTAAGACGTTGAGATCGACTGATACGCGAGATTAGCGAAGACACTCTCGCTGGATGTGAAACATGTCACAAAGGAGACGTCCGAAGAGGGGATCACAGGGATACGGTCCTAGGAAGAGAGCGCAGTCCCAAACACCCCGCCTTGATTCATGGCCCGACATTAGCGGAGCCCCTAAAATCCAAGGTTTTGCCGGCTATAAGGCCGGTATGACGCACGCTTTCATGGTCGATAAGCGTGCGAAGAGCACAACATCCGGTATGGAACTCCAGGTCCCGGTAACGGTACTTGAGGTCCCGCCGATGAAGATAGCAGCAGTAAGGCTCTACGAGAACACGATCTACGGGCTCAAGACCGCAGGCGAGGTGTGGGCACAGGATCTCGATCCTCTGCTCTCGAAACGCCTGAGCGTGCCTAAGAACCACGATGCGGCCTCGTTCGCAAAGTATGATGGTGTAGATGTCGAAGATGTTCGCGTCATAGCCTATACACAGCCCAAAATGGTGAAGGGGGTTCCCAAAAAAGTCCCTGACATGATGGAACTGAGGATAGGCGGCGGATCGATCGACGATAGGATAGGATACGCCAAGAAGATCCTCGGCACAGATGTGGGGATCAATGATTTCGCGGCCGAAGGCGGTCTCGTGGATGTGATCGCCGTGACGAAAGGAAAAGGATTCCAAGGTGTCACCAAGCGCTGGGGGGTAAAGCTCCTTTCGCACAAGAACAGCAAACATCGCCGTGGAATAGGTAACTCTGGACCTAAGAGGCCCGGATACCTTAGAGGAACGGTCCCAGGATCCGGACAGATGGGATACCATCAGAGGACCGAATTCAACAAACAGCTGATCAAGATTGGAACGGAAGGTTCAGAGATCACGCCCAAGGGCGGATTCCTCAACTACGGAGATGTCGTCAACACATACGCTCTCGTTTATGGATCAGTACCCGGACCAGCCAAGAGACTCATCAGGTTGAGGGATCCTACCAGGATGCCCAAGAAGGCAATAACTGAGGTAAGCATCACGTATATCTCGACCGAATCAAAACAGGGGGTATAAGTAAATGGCACAGACAAACGTCTATTCGGCCAGTGGAGAGGTCGCCGGTAAGGTCGACGTTCCAACAGCCTTCAGTACTCCGTACAGGCCCGACGTAATCAAAAGGGCGGTGCTTGCGGCCGCAGCCAATAAAAGGCAGGCATACGGACCCAACAAGAAATCCGGTATGAGGCATTCCGTCAGCACATGGGGAAAAGGACGTGGGGTGGCGCGTGTTCAGCGTGTACACGACGGGAGAAAAGCCACAGAGTCACCCAACAACGTTTCCGGACGCAGAGCGCATCCTCCGATGGTCGAGAGGATATGGGAACTAAAGGTCAATAAGAAAGAGCGCATCCTCGCACGTAAGTCCGCGCTCGCCGCGACCGGCGATGCGGATTGTGTGAAGGCCCGCGGTCATCAGTTCGATGATAACGTATCCTTCCCAGTGGTCGTAGACGATGCAATACAGGACATATCCGTCACTTCGGAGATATACGGCGTATTGGACAAGATCGGTCTCGGTTACGATGTCGAACGTGCAAAGGAAGGACGAAAGATCCGTGCAGGTCGCGGGACCATGAGGAACAGGAAATACCGCACGCCGGTATCGATTCTCCTCGTTGTCTCGGAAAGGGATCTCCCTGTATTCAAGGGAGCTGACAATCTGCCCGGTGTGCAGGTCGAAGCGGTAAGTGGATTGAATGCAGCGATCCTGGCTCCCGGCGGAGATGCAGGAAGGCTCACGGTCTATACCAAATCGGCCATTGCCAAGATAGGAGAGTGGACCCAATGAAACAGAGCGATGTACTCATCAGACCTTTCGTCACAGAAAAGTCTATGAACCACCTGGCCGGGACTCCGACACAGGACTTCAAAGACGGGAACAAGATCGAGTTCTTGGTCCACAGGGACGCGGACAAAGCGCTGATCAAGACTGTATTCGAGGAGCGCTTCGAAGTGAAGGTCAGCAAGGTCTGTACCAGGATCCAGAAGGATGGAAAGCATGCGATCATACGACTTGCAGAAGGCTACTCGGCAGAGGATGTCGGTATGAGGGTCGGAGTATTCTGAGGTGAGTGAATATGGGAAAGAGATTGAGAACTCAGAGAAGGGGAGCAGGAGGCTCCCAGTACCGCTCTCCCAGCCACAGGCACGTCGACGACGTGAGACTTCCTGCGTTTGAAAAAGGAACGGGAGTGGTAGTGGATCTTATTCAGGCACCCGGAAGGACATCGCCTCTCGCCAAGGTCAAGTTCGAAGGAAAGAAATTGGATTATCAGATCGCAGCTGAAGGAGTCAAGGTCGGACAGAGGATATCCGTCGGATCTGGCGAAATCGTAACGGGAAACATCCTGCCGCTTTCCATCATTGCCGAAGGTACCCTCGTACATAACATCGAAGGCATCCCGGGTGACGGAGGGAAATTCGTAAAGGTCGCAGGAGCATCCGCAACCGTCGTCAGCAAAGGTGCATCGGTCATCGTTCAGATGCCGTCCGGAGATTTGAAGGAATTCAATTCCAACTGCCGTGCCGTAGTAGGTGTGGTGGCAGGCGGAGGGAGAACCGACAAGCCTCTCGGAAGGGCGGGAAAGAAATTCCATGCCCTGAGCTCATCATCGAAGGCATATTTCCATGTCAGCGGTGTTGCGATGAATGCGGTCGATCACCCGCATGGTGGTGGAAGCCATAAGCACGTCGGTGGACCGAGTACGAAGAGCCGTAACGCATGGCCTGGTCAGAAGGTTGGACGTTTGGCCCCCCAGAAGAAGAACAGGAGGAAGTGAACTACATGGCAAAATCAAAGATTATTGCAGGTTCAGCAAAGGCCACCAGGAGAAAGTCCAGGAAGAAGGCAAGTGCAATCCAGGCAAGAAGGAAGAAGGAGTTCCTGTACCGCGGTTATACCATGGAAGAGCTACTCGTTATGTCCTTCGACGAAGTCCTGGGGCTTATGCCTTCGAGATCTAGAAGGACGTATCTGCGTGGGCTGAACTACGAGCAGCAGCTTTTATTCGACAACCTGAAGGATGCCGAGGAAGGTGCGACCGTCAGGACGCACCACAGGGACCTGCCGGTGATCCCGCAGTTCGTGGGAAAGACCGTGAGCGTATACAACGGGAAGGAATTCAAGGACGTAGAGATCAAGGCCGAAATGATCGGACATTTCATCGGAGAATTCGTAATTACGAGGAAGGCTCCGCTGCACTCCGGACCTGGAGTGGGTGCGACCAGATCTTCGAAGTTCATGCCGTTGAAGTGAGGTGTTTAGAATGTTTGGATATACAATGACAGCAGACCCCGACATCTCCGCGAAGGCGATTGGAAAAGAGATTCAGATCTCCCCGAAGTTCACCCGTGAGATCTGTGGAATGATCCGTGGAATGAAGGTGGAGACGGCGATCGCGACGCTTGAGCAGGTCATCGAGCTTAAGAGAGCTGTACCGCTGAGAAGATACAACAAGCGTGTCTCGCATAAGCCGGGAGTAGGTCCCGGAAGATATCCTCAGAAGGCAGCAACCGCGGTCATGGGAGTCATAAAGAGTGCCATGTCCAATGCTGAGTACAAGGGATTGAACACCAGTAACATGGTGCTTACGACCATCACAGCATCCAGAGGACAGACCATACAGGGTCACATGCAAAGGGCACACGGAAGGGCCACCCAGTGGAATCAGGAAACAGTCAACCTCGAGGTAATCATAGAGGAGGTAGAGTAAACATGGCATCAGAAAGAAGATTCGTTGCCGAGAATATCCGCAGGGTTCTCCTCAAAGAGTATCTCATGAAGGAGGTTAGCCGTGCGGGATTCGGAGGACTTGACGTCCAGAGGACCCCTATGGGAACCCGTGTGATCCTCACGACGGAGCGCCCCGGACTCGTCATCGGAAGGAAAGGTCAGACCATAAAGAATCTGACCATAGCGATCGAGGAAAAGTTCGGATTCGAGAATCCGCAGATCGAGGTTCAGGAAGTTCTGAACCCGAATCTCAATGCGCAGATTATGGCAGAAAAGCTGGCCTTCTCCCTTGAGAGGGGCTGGCATTTCCGCAGAGCGGGACATTCCACAGTGCGCCGGGTCATGGATTCCGGTGCGAAGGGATGTCATATAATAATCGCTGGAAAGCTTACCGGCCAGAGACACAGAACTGAGAAGTTCAAGGAAGGATACATCAAGTTCTGCGGTGAACCGAAAGCCACATTCATCGATCACGGTTACGCCGTGGCGAAATTGAAGATGGGTATCATAGGGGTTACCGTGGAAATAATGGCAGCGGATGCAAAGCTTCCCGCAGACACGGCAATCCTCGGAAAGACCGAGGCGGCGACAAAGTTCCCGGATCTTTTCGCAGAAGCACCAGAAGTACAGGTCGCTGCAGAAGTGCCAGTACCTATGAGCGTTGTCGATGATGATGTGAAAGAGGAGGGGCAGTGAGATGGTACTCAGAGCGTCTGAAATCAGGGATATGAGCGCGGATGAGCGCAATCACAAGCTCAAAGAGCTTCGCAACGAACTCATGCACGAGAGAGGGGTCTCCGCGATGGGAGGTGCTCCAGCCAATCCTGGGGCGATCCGAGCACTGAGAACCGAAATAGCTCGCATTCTGACCGTCCAGAAGGAGGAGGAAGAACTCTAATGGCGGAAATTTGCCCGGTATGTGGATTGCCTAAGGAACTGTGCATGTGCGAGGAGATCGCGCGTGAGCAGCAGTCCGTTAGAATCTCTATCGACAGCCGCAGATACGGAAAGACGGTCACAGTCATCGATGGTATCGA
Source organism: Candidatus Methanomethylophilaceae archaeon (assembly GCA_041669745.1). Taxonomy (GTDB): domain Archaea; phylum Thermoplasmatota; class Thermoplasmata; order Methanomassiliicoccales; family Methanomethylophilaceae; genus JBAZDV01. The sequence continues at coordinate 7,561 of JBAYAO010000010.1, forward strand.
TGAGAACGATATAGACATCAACGACCTCGCAAAGCAGCTGAAGAACAAGTGCGCTGCCGGCGGCACAGCCAAAGACGGACGCATAGAACTCCAGGGGGATCACAAGAAGAAGGTAAAGATCGCTTTGGAGGATATGGGCTTCAAGACGGAAGTTAGGTAAATGAACAAGAGTGATTTCATGAGAATGGAACTTATTGGATTGGATGTGGAAGTGCTGTCGGCACCATGCTATTCCGGATTATCCGGTGTAGTCGTTGATGAGACGAGGAACATGTTCACCATAGACTCGGCCGGAACTGAGAAAATGGTACCTAAATCAGGCAATGAGTTCAAATTCACGTACGAAGGCAAAGAGATCATCGTTAGAGGAACAGAAATACTACACCGACCAGAGGATAGGATAAAGAAGGTTAGGTGAATTCATGACAGCAGAAATTAAAGACATCGGAATCAACATCAACCCTCCCAAGGCAGAGTGCAATGACGTAAATTGTCCGTTCCACGGCAGTTTATCGGTCAGAGGACAGGTCATAGAGGGTAAGGTCACAACGGTCAGAATGAGCAGGACGGTTGTGGTTGAACACAGTTATCTGAAATATCAGAAGAAATACGAGAGATACGAGAAAAGGACGAACAGGTATTCGGTCCACGCGCCAGCATGCTTCGATCTCAAAGCAGGCGACCACGTGAAGATAATGGAGTGCCGTCCGCTCAGCAAGACCGTGTCCTTCGTAGTGATCGAGAAGAGGGATTGAGATGAAAGGAGTAGCTGGAAGACAGACCAGGGGGCTTCAGAACGGATCCCGTCTTGATGTTGTGGACAACACAGGCGCGAAGCAGATAGAGATAATCACCGTTCCCAAATACCACGGGGTTGCAAGACGTGTTCCCTGCGCGGGTGTCGGTGACGTTGTCATCGCATCGGTGAAGAAAGGGACCCCGGCCATGAGAAGGCAGATCGTTTTCGCGATCATCGTCCGTCAGAGACGTCCGATGAGGCGCCCTGACGGAACCATGGTATACTTCGAAGACAACGCCGCGGTCATCACGACCGACACGGGCGAGACCAAAGGTACGGACATAAAAGGGCCCGTCGCGAGAGAGGCCGCCGAGAGGTGGCCCCGTGTCTCCGCGACCGCAAACATTATTGTGTGAGGTGTGAAGGATGACTAGCAGCAAAGCAAGGACTCAGAGAAAGGCCCAGGCAAACGCACCCGCCCATGTCAAGAGGAAGATGCTCTCGGCGCATCTGAGCGATGACCTTCGCAAACAATTCGGTGTCCGCACCGCGAGGGTATGCAAAGGCGATACGGTCACAGTGTTGCGCGGTAACGAGGACATCCGCGGAGTGGAGGGGAAAGTGTTGAGCGTGATCACCAAGAGCGGACGCGTGACTGTAGAAGGCGTGACCATCGATCAGGCCGACGGAACATCGGTAGCGCGTCCAGTTCACGCATCCAACCTCGTCATCACCAAGTTGAGTCTTGACGATGCATGGAGGAAGGATTCACTCTCCAAGAACAAGGAGGCTAAACAATGAGCGATCATTTGAAGAGATTGGCAGCGCCTAGATCCTGGCCTCTGAAAAGGAAGGTAAGTGTCTGGGCGACAAAACAGTCACCAGGAGCGCACTCCATCGAATACAGTCTTTCTGCGGCATTGGTGCTCAGAGACATGCTCGCTGTGTGCGATACTGCAAGGGAAGCGAAGAGAATAATAGGAGACCGTGCACTTTTGGTCGACGGAAAACCCGTGAGGAGTCCGAAGGAGCCTCTCGGATTCATGGACACGCTCTCCATCCCGAAAATGGACCTGTATTACCGTATACTGATGACGGACAAGGGCAAACTCACCGCTGAGAAGATATCGAAGGAGGATGCAGCTTGGAAACTCTGCAGGATCGAGGGCAAGACCAAGATCAAAGAGGGAAAGATCCAACTCAACCTCCATGACGGAAGGAATATAACGTTGGACAAGAACCAGTACAAGACCGGTGACGTCCTCAAGCTGGACGTCCTGGAGCAAAAGATACTGGAGGTCTATCCGCTTGCGGAGGGTGCCTCGGCGATGGTCAGCAAAGGAAAACACGCCGGGAAGATCGAAGTTGTCTCAGAGTACGTAGTGGTAAGAGGTGCCGTGCCGAATGTCGTTAAATTCAAGGACGGGACCGAGACGGTCAAGGACAACGTGTTCGTCATCGGGAAGGATACGCCGGCGATCGAGGTACCGGGGGCTAGCTTATGAATACAATGAGAGCACCCCGCGTCGAAAAGGTCGTCGTGAACATCGGTGTTGGAGAAGCAGGAGAGAGACTTCAGAAAGCTCAGAAAGTCCTTGAGATGATTACCGGACACAAGCCGGTCCAGACCATGTCGAGGACGATCAACAGGGATCTTGCCATCCGTAAGGGGATGCCCCTCGGATGCAAAGTTACCCTCAGAGGCGATGCCGCCAAGGATTTCATCGACAGGGCTCTATCGATAAGAGAGTACCGTATACCCGTGTACTCCTTTGACAAGGAAGGCAACATGTCGTTCGGGATCACCGACTACACCGACTTCGAGGGAATGAAATATGACCCGGAGATAGGAATATTCGGGATGGATGTCAACGTCGTTCTGAGAAGGGCGGGCAACAGGATCACCCAGCGGTCCATATGCAAGAGGCGTATACCTCCACGACACCGTGTTAACCGCGACGAAGGTATCCAGTTCATGAAGGATAATTTCAAGGTTAAGGTGATTGAATGAAACCCAAGAAGGAATTTGGCAGGTCCAAGGGCTGCACAAGGTGCGGCCGTCGCAGAGGCATTATCAGAAGATACGGAATGCACCTGTGCCGTCAGTGTTTCAGGGAAATGGCCCCGGAATTGGGGTTCAAGAAGTATTCGTGAGGTGACATAAATGCAGAGTGACCCATTGAATGACGCTATGTCCGTCATGAAAAATGCCGCTGAGATCGGAAAGAGCGAATGTCTTATCCAACCGTCCTCAAAACTCATAGGCCGTGTGCTGAAGGTTATGCAGGATTACGGATATATCAATCAGTTCGAGTACGTCGAAGATGGAAAGGCCGGAAAGTTCCGTGTGATGATGAAAGGGGCGATCAACAATTGCGGTGTGATAAAGCCGAGATACTCGGTCAAAACCACCGATCTCGAGAAATTCGAGTCAAGATTCCTGCCAGCCCAGGATTTTGGTGTTCTGATACTTACCACCACCGAAGGTGTGATCACCCATACACATGCCAGAGAACTCGGAGTCGGCGGAAAACTATTAGCGTTCGTATATTAGAGGAATAAAGATGACAGTTGCAGGGAAAATCGAAAGTACCATCGCCATCCCCGATGGAGTGTCCGTCTCTATGGACGGAAACACTGTAAAGGTCCACGGACCGAGGGGTGAATTGAGCAGAAACTTCGCGCACCCTCGCGTAACGGTCGCCGTCATCGGAAATAAGATCAATGTGAGCTGTGAGTACCCCAGGATCAAGGAAAAGGCCATGGTAGGTACTTTCGATGCTCATCTGAACAATATGATCAGAGGTGTGACCAAGGGATTCACCTACCACCTCAAGGTCGTATTCTCACATTTTCCGATGAAAGTGGCCGTAAAGGGCAGCCAGGTCCAGATCGACAACTACATGGGAGGCCATGCACCCCGTTTTGCGAATATCGTTGGCGGATGCAAGGTCAAAGTGGCAGGGGCCGATGTGACCGTGGAAGGAAACGATATCGAGGCCTGCGGACAAACGGCGGCCAATATCGAGAAGGCAACATCCAGGGGCGGATTCGACAAGAGGACATTCCAGGATGGAATATACATCGTTGAGAAATCTCACAAGGTGAAAGAATGACCGTCAAGACGCTTACAGATCTAACTGGTCTGAAGGAAGCAAATTTGGCCGAACTGGAACAGATGGGCATCAAATCTGTTGCCGATCTTTCCAAAGCCCTCGAGAACGAGGACACTGTAAAGCAGATCATCAAAGAGCTGTCCGGGGTAGGACCCAAGACGGTCATGAAATGGCAGGGGCAGCTCAAGGTAACGTCAACCACAGAGGCAGTATCCAAGGTTGAGAAGTCTGCGGATAAGAAAGCCGATAAAGCCGGGAAGAAGGCCGATAGGGCAGCTGATAAAGCAAAGGCAGGCAAGGCCGCCGAAACGAGTGTGGAGGTCGTAGAAGAAGGCACGGACGAGGGCGTCTATGTGCCGAACATCAAACCCGTGCTCGACAAGGAGACCACGGACGGACTTGCAAAAAGGGCAATTATCAGTGGACGTCGCCCAGCCTTCAAGAGGCAGGAGTGGTTCAGATACGCCAAACTCGGAGAGAGTTGGAGAAGGCCCAAGGGTATTCATTCGAAGATGAAGAGAAATCTCGCCAGACGTCCTCCGGTGGTGGATATAGGTTTCCGTGGACCGGCGTCTGTCAGGAATCTTCATCCGTCAGGTTTCGAAGAGGTCCTCGTCCATAACGCAGAAGGACTCGATGCGATCGATCCTAAGGTTCAGGCCGTCCGTATAGGCGGAACCGTCGGAACCAAGAAGAGGATGGCGATCGAGGAGAGAGCCGCAGAACTCGGCATCAGGGTACTGAACAGGATGGTGTGAGCATGGATCTTAAGAACCAAAGAAGAATGGCAGCGGAGATCCTCAAATGCGGTGAGAACAGAGTATGGTTCAACCCCGATAAGATCGAGGAGATCTCAGAGTGCATCACCCGTGCGGATATACGCACAGGGATAGCATCGGGTCTGATCAAGGCCAAGGCGAAGTACGGTACATCATACGGTAGGATCAGATACATCGCCGGTCAGAAGGCCAAAGGCAAGAGGAAGGGCCCGGGAAGCAGGAAAGGGACGTATTACGCTCGTATCTCTGGTAAGAGGAGGTGGATCTCCGTAATCAGGCCCATCCGTGATGAACTGAAGGCTCTTCGCGCGGACGGTAAGATCACACCATCGGTGTACAGATTGTACTACATGAGAGCGAAGGGTGGCGTCTACAAGAGCCGCAGGAATCTCAGAATGCATATGATTAACGCAGGAGACTTGAAGGAGGAGGAGAACTGATGGCAACAGGACCTAGATACAAGGTCGCGTTCCGCAGAAGAAGGGATGGCCTTACCGACTATTACACCCGTCGCAAACTTCTCAGAGGAGGAGAGCTCAGGGCAGTCGTCAGGAGATCCAACAAGAACGTGACAATCCAGTTCGAGGAATTCGGAATGGAGGGCGACAGGGTCGTTGCAACAGCAACATCCAGAGAGCTTAGCAGGTATGGGTGGACGTACAGTTGTGTAAGCACCCCCGCGGCATATCTCACTGGATACCTTGCCGGAAAGAAAGCGCTGAAAGCCGGAATAGAATATGCAGTTCTTGACATAGGCATGCAGAATCCAAAACACGGCGGAGTTCTCTTCGCAACGGTTGCAGGTATGTGCGATGCCGGTCTAGAGGTTCCCCACGGAGAAGAAGTTCTCCCGGAAGAGGACAGAATAAACGGAAAGCACATCGATGATGGCATAGAAGCTGCGGTTAGCAGTGTCAAAGATAAAATGGAGGCTGAGTAGAATGGACTGGATCCCGAAGACAAGACTTGGACATATGGTCCTTAACGGCGAGGTCACAACCATGAGCGATGCACTTGCAACGAAACTCCCTCTTCGCGAGGCCGAGATAGTCGATATCTTGCTTCCAGAACTTCAGGATGAGGTCATAGACCTCAACATGGTTCAGAGGATGACGGACTCGGGAAGAAGGGTCAGGTTCGCTGTCACATGCATCGTCGGAAACGGTGACGGTTTCATAGGAATCGGAAGGGCTAAAGGCAAAGAGGTCGGGCCGTCCATAAGGAAGGCAATCGACAATGCCAAGCTGAACATCATTGAGATCAAGAGAGGATGCGGGTCATGGGAATGCGGATGCGGGCAGCCTCATTCGTTGCCTTTCGAAGTGATAGGTATGTGCGGCTCCGTTGAAGTCACCCTGAAACCAGCGCCTCGCGGAATTACTCTCGCGGTAGGCGACGTTGCCAAGAGCATGCTGACCCTTGCAGGTGTTAAAGATGCATGGGGGTTCGCAAGAGGCAATACCAAAACGAAGGTCAACTATGCACTTGCGACGTTCGAAGCTCTCAGAATGACATCCATGATGAGAGTCACGGACAAGCAGGCTGAGAAGCAGAACATCGTTTCCGGACCAGTAGGTATCAACACCATCGAGTCTGATGTTAGCAAGACGGAGGAGTGAAGATGACATTTGCAGTAATCCGTGTACGTGGACAGCCTGACGTCAACCGTGATGTCGAGTACACGATGGACATCCTCGGTCTTACCAGGGTGAACCACTGTGTGGTGATCCCTGAGAACGATGTGATGAAAGGAATGCTCCAGAAGATAAAGGACTACGTAACGTACGGTGAGATCGATGAGAAGACGCTCTCCGATATGATACGCGTGCGTGGAAGGCTCGCAGGCGATGTTGAGATCTCGGATGAATATCTCGCAGAGAACTCGGACTTCAAAAATGCAGACGAGATGGCGAAGGCCATAATCGCGGACAACTACAGGATGAAGGATGTGGAAGGCGCTAAGGTCGTCTTCCGTTTGCATCCTCCCATCAAAGGATACGAGGGTAACAAACGCTCGTACAAGAACGGCGGTGCCCTCGGATATAGAGGCGAAGCGATCAACGATCTCATCGCCAGGATGCTCTAGGTGATAACATGCCAAGCAGAACCAGGAAATTTAGAGGTTTGAGAACACACGGTCGCGGAAAGAAATCCGGGAGAGGTGCGGGCATAATGGGAGGTCGCGGAAATGCGGGCCTCGGCAAGACCAAAAGGATATACATGTTGAAAAATGACAGATACCACTTTGGGCATTACGGTTTCAAAAGACCGCAGTGTGCCGTCCATGCCAACAGTACCATCAATGTCAATGAACTTGAAGCGCAGCTTGACCGTTATGTTTCACTCGGTTTCGCTTCAAAGGACGGGGACACGTACAACGTCGACCTGACCGAAGCCGGAATCGACAAGCTCTTGGGAACAGGGAATGTCGGAGTCAAGGTCAACGTGACAGTTGCCCAGGTCTCCGTGCAAGCCCGTGAGAAGATCGTTGCGGCCGGCGGTTCCATCGTCGGTTGCGACGATGCCGACGAATCCGTAGAAGAGTGAGGATAACCGAGGAGTAGAGAGAAATGGCAGAAGAGCAGAAGAGCCTGTTGTACAAGTTCAAACCGATATCTGACAGGTTGCCCGCGGTCACCCGTCCCGAAGGTCATGTGCATTTCAGGACGAAGATGATGTGGGTAGTAGTGGTAATGGTCGTCTATTTCGTGATGACCAATGTCTACATCTATGGACTCGACCAAGCCGATACTCTCGACCTGTTCGCCCAATACAGGACGATAATGGCCGGAGCCTCTGGATCTCTGTTACAACTCGGAATAGGGCCGATCGTCACTGCATCCATCATCATGCAGTTGTTCGTGGGTGCGAAGATAATCAGACTGGACCTTACGGACAGTGATGACAAGGCTTGTTATCAATCAGTTCTCAAGCTCTTGGTTATCGTGATGATCATAGTCGAAGCGGTACCACAGGTTTTCGGTTACCTGGTACCTTCCAGTTCCTTTACCGGTGCATTCGGCAGTACGGGAGCAAAACTGCTGATAATCCTCCAGATGTTCCTGGGGTCCTACATCATCTTCCTCATGGATGAGGTGGTGTCCAAATGGGGTATAGGAAGCGGTATCTCGCTGTTCATCGCAGCGGGGGTTTCCGAGGCCCTGTTCACAGGTACCCTGAACTGGAATGTGGTGAATGCCAGCGCGGCAATGAGTATATCGAATCCGCCCGCTGGAACGATCCCGAAAGCGCTCTACATCATAGCGAATACAACTCCTACCGAGATGGCGAACTATGGTTATGAGCTGATATTCCTGGGTGAACCCAATTCGCTGATCGCTCTTTTGGGAACATTGGCGATATTCCTGTCGGTGGCATATCTGGAATCAAGTCGTATAGAATTGCCGCTGGCACATAGTAACGCCAGAGGTGCGAGGGGCAGATATCCGATCAAACTGATATATGCAAGCAACATCCCAGTCATACTGATGTCCGCATTACTGGCAAACATCAGCATGTTCGCATTGCTGTTCTACAGCAACGGAGCTCTGAGTCAGATCCCGATCATAGGGGGCAACAGTTACCTAGGTTACTTCGCTTCGGGGGAAACGTCGGCGTCGGGAGGTTTGGCGTGGTATCTATCCGCGCCCAACGGGTTGTCGTCATGGCTACTGCCGATACTGGACCCGGTGACCTACGGCAACGGCCATACGGGTCTGATGAACATGATGCATATGGTCATCTACTTCACTGTGATGGTGTTGGGATCCATCCTATTCGCAAAATTCTGGGTGGAAACGGCGAACATGGGTCCGAGAGCGGTAGCGAGTCAGATACAGAAGAGCGGAATGCAGATGCCCGGGTTCCGTAGGGACCCGCGTGTACTGGAGCGTGTGCTCGAAAGATACATACCGGCAGTGACCGTACTGTCGGGTGCCTTGGTTGGTGCACTTGCGGCCTTCGCAGATATGCTGGGGACAACGGGGAATGCTAGCGGTACAGGAGTGCTGCTCACAGTCGGGGTCCTGATACATTTCTATGAGGCGATGGGTCGCGAACAGATGATGGAGATGCATCCCGTAATGAGAGGTTTCTTCGGAGGAGAGTAAAATGGCTGAAATCCCTACCAAAGAGGGGGCGCCCGCGGCGCCCTCCATGTCCAGCATGATGCCGATGTTGATCGTCATGATCATGATCATGGCATTGTACACGATAGACGGTTCGAATCATTACATAGGTAAGGCTCTGAATTATGTCTTCCAGGTGATCGATTTCGACGGAAAGTATGCGGTATTGACCCTGATGCTCATGGGTGTGATCATGACAAGCCTGAGTACGATCATCAGATCGTTCACCATGGATCCGATATCCCAGACGAAGAATCAGCAATTCATGACATCCTTCAACAAGGAACTGCGTCAGGCGAGGATCGAGAACAATCTATACAAGGTTAAAAAGCTGGAAGAGATGCAACCCGTCATAATGGCGAAGAGCATGGAGTCTAGCACCAAGATGATGAAGAGCATGCCCTATACCATGATAGTCATAGTTCCGATCTTCCTTTGGGTAAGGTACTTTGTGGACATCACTCTGGCTACGGCGGGGACGCAGATCATAAACATCCCGTGGTCCGCGATAGGTGTGAATCTGATGCACGTGTTCTGGTTCATGCCTGCGTGGATATTGGTATATACTCTCGTCAGTATCCCCTTGGGACAGGTCGTCATGAAGATAATCAGAACATATCAGTTCAAGAAACGTCTTCATGAGATCGAGTCCGAATCGGAGACCGTAGAGGTAGCATGAGAATAACCATCAGTGGGCCTCCCGGGGCAGGGAAGACCACTGTCTGCAACAAACTCTCTGAGACATTAGGGATAAGAGCTGTCGTCTTCGGAAAGATGTTCAGGGAGCTTGCTGCAGAAAAAGGCATATCGCTGTCAGAGTTGGGAGCACTGGCCGAAACAGACCCATCTATAGACAGGGACATCGACTCGAAGATATTGGAGATAGCAAAGGACAATGTGGACATCATCCTCGAGTCGCGTCTTTCGGCGTATATGCTATCTAGAAACTCCATTCCTTCTTTCAAGATATATCTGGACGCCAGTCCTGACATAAGGATGTCGAGAGTCGGTGTTCGTGAATGCGAGTCGACGGAATCTGCAATGAAAAAAACAGTCGAACGTCAGATATGCGAAGCCAAACGTTATAAGAAGTACTACGGCATCGATATCAACGATATGAGCGTCTACGATCTCATAATCAATACGGATAATCTAGACCCGGAAGGTGTCTTGAGAGTTATCCTCAAAGGTTTAGAGGGGCAACGTTGCTGATTAAAGATCCAAAGTCTTTGCCTGACAGGTGGGGGAAAAGGCCATCCGACAGGACAGTAGGGGAGTTGTTGAGTGCAGGCGTTATCGCATTGGATAAACCCTCAGGACCGACATCCCACCAGGTTACCGCTTGGGCGAAAAAAGTGCTCCATATGGACAAAATCGGACACGGTGGGACATTGGACCCCTATGTCAGCGGCGTTTTGCCACTGTGTCTCGGGAAGGCCGTAAGACTGACAGATATCGTTCTCTCATCGGATAAGGAGTACATCTGTCTCATGACCCTCCATCACGATAGACCTGAGGCAAGGATACGCGAGGTCATCAACACATTCATCGGTAAGATCTATCAGATTCCGCCTGTGAGGTCCTCCGTCAAGCGTCAGATGAGGATCAGGAACATCGAATCGATAGATGTGCTGGAGATAGAGGGAAGAAAGATCCTTTTCAAGGTATCTTGCGATGCTGGAACATATATCAGGACATTGTGCACGGACATCGGAGATGCGTTGGGATGTGGTGCGAACATGGTCGAACTGAGACGTTCCCGTTCAGGTATCATGGACGAAGCGAAAGCGGCAACGCTTCATGACATCACAGATGCGTACGTATTCTGGCAACAGAACGGACGTGAACAGTGGTTGAGAAGCATCGTCATGCCCATGGAGGTCCTGGTGGACCCTCTGCCTAAGATAATCGTTAAGGCATCTGCGGTGGATGCGGTATGTCACGGAGCAGATCTCAACATCCAGGGGATACATATGCTAGATGACGACATCAGGAAGAACGCACTCGTTGCACTGATGACGGCAAGGGGAGAGCTAATCGCACTGGGAAAAATGGCAATGTCATCATCCAAGATAATGGCCACAGAACAGGGAAAAGCCGTCGATACGGAACGTGTATTCATGGATCCGGGTTACTATCCAAGGATGTGGAAGTTCTCTACGGATCTTGAAGAACCAGGTGACGAACAATCGTTATAATAAGAATGTAATCCGTCCTACGCAGATAGGTGAGGATGTGTCGCTGTTCAAGAGGAAAGTTGTACTATTTTCGGAAAAATCGTTAACAGTCGGTGAGTTCGATATCGATTCAGATGGTGCATATCGTAACGTGAAGACCTTCCCCGTAGATGTCAAAGGTGGAAAGGATCTGTATGTGTCGATAAAATCCGACAGGCCGGTCGATGTGGATGTGGTGGGTATCGACGGAAGAAGTATAAAATTCAAAGAAGCATTCCTGAATGGTGTAATTGGGCCGCTGGAAACCGTCGGGAAGGGAACAATGGAAGTGATCCTCGGCGTGTACCGCGGGGATCTATCGAATCTGGAAATGGAGATTTGGACGGAGTGAATAATGGGGCTCACCATAGTGAAGGGAAGAAAAGGCAGCACGTGGATCGACGAATCCCTGCCGAAGGGATTGGATCTGATGACGACCTATCACCGGACGGTTTTCTGGGTATTCATATTCTCGTTGGTCGCGTGTGTTATACTGGCAGGGGCCATCGTATTATACACCGGGTATACGATCGTAGACGTAGCCATTCTCATCTCGGCGCCTTTTCTCGTGGTTGGTATAATGGTGTATCTGCATTCCGGTCGTTGGTACTATTTCATCGTAATAGCTGCGGTCTCTGCATTACTGTATTTTCTGCTGAACGTGGGGCCTATATACATATTCCTGATAGATTTCACGTTGGTCGGTTCGGTAGGGGTCGTTGCCGTCGTTGTCATAATCCAGAGGTTCCTTTTCTATCGTATCGTCCATATGGTCGAGTACCTGAATGTGAAAGACAAGATGACGCTCTGGGAAAGGACCGTAGCGTTCATGTTCAACATCCCACGTGATCTGGATACCAGGAATTTGGTGATGGAATACAACATGAAGAGGACCTCCATACCTTGGAATGAAGTAAAAGAGACGCTGTCATTGGCACTGATGATCGGAATATTCATCTGGATATATCTTTGCATGAATCCCGCATTCATGACATTCAACACTTTCCTGGAGGCGCCCCTGTACATATTCTCGCTGGTGCTGTACATTCCCATAATAGCGATGCCATGGTCAATCTTCAGATCGTTGGACGTGAGAATCGAGACGAAATATCGTGATTTCACGTTGTATAGCGGGATAAAGGAAACGTTAAAAAGAATGGTTATTCCCATATTCGCCACATTCATGTTCATTCTTCTGGCCGTGAATCAGAACGGTTACGCTGCGGTTCTGGGATTCATACTATTGTCCATAGTCATGAATGTGTTCATAATCGGATTGACGTCCATAGTCTACTATGCGTTTTTCGAAGACAAGCTGATCGATGATGTCGTTTCAAGATGGAAGGTCTTCCGTCCGGTGGAGCTGGCGATGAACATAGGCAACGGAATTGTCGAGAAGGCTAAACTTCCGTGCACGCCGGAGAGGGATACGGAAGATTTTGGAGAACTGGTTTTTACACAGTGATCCGTGTTCTACATCATACTTTCATTGCCTCTTCCAGGCTGCGAAAGGGCCTCGAATATCGGTTGAAAGATCTTACCGGAACTGTATCCTTCCGTCTTTTCAGTACCAATCAGTTCAGGTTCTTTTTCCGTTGTATAGACGACCTGACACTTCTGATATTTTCCATCAACCGTGATGAACGGTGTCTCGAGATTTTCCTTGGCGATCTCCAAAGTCTTGTCGGCGAGGAATTGAATGTCGTCAGGTGTTACAGTCTCTGGGAATTCAAGGATGAATGAATGAATCTCCATGACTCCGTCGAGGAAGTACATAACATCCGTGGCATTCATCAGATTCCTGAACCTTTCTCCGTCCTCACGGTCAGACATCAATTCGATCATACGGTTTTTCCATGTTTCTGCGATATCAAGATATATCGTTTCTTTTCCCAAAACTTGCCACATAGGTTGGGGAAACGGCAAGTTGGTTAATAATCCATTCGTATGTACGATATACACCGTATGCACACTAGCCCGTATTCGAAACTTTAAAAACATAGCCATCATTCAAGGGGTGAGCATATTACGATGACGGCGGAATTCAAAGTCACACCATGGGAGGTAACAGGAGACATTGATTACGAATTGTTGCAACAGAAGTTCGGTACCACGCCAATCGATGATGCACTTCTGACAAGAATTAGCAAGTACGGAGAGATTCATCCGATGCTCAGGCGCGGGATATTCTATTCTCACAGGGATTTGAACACCCTTTTGGATGAATATGACAGGAAAAAGGAGTTCTTTCTCTATACGGGAAGAGGTCCGTCGGGAAATACACATCTGGGGCATATGATGCCATGGATCTTCAACAAGTGGATACAGGATGTCTTCAAAGTGCCGATGCTCTTTCAGATGACAGATGATGAGAAGTTCCTTTTCAAAGATCTGACCCTCCACGATACCCGGAGCATGGCATACGAGAATGCTTTGGACTTTGTTGCATTGGGGTTCGATCAGGATAAAACAAAGATAATCCTCGATACGGAGAACATAGACAAACTGTATCCCATTGCGCTGAAGGTTGCGAAGAAAGTGACATTTTCAACAGTGAAGGCTGTGTTCGGATTTGAAAATTCAACGAACATAGGTTCGATATTCTTCACTACGATACAGGCGGCGCCTGCATTTCTTCCTACAGAGACAGAAGGCAGACAGATACCATGTCTGATCCCGTGTGGAATAGACCAGGATCCGCATTTCAGGATAACGAGGGATGTTGCACCAGGATTGAACTATCCAAAGCCGTCTATGCTGTACTGCAAGATGTTCCCCGGGCTGGGAGGAGGGGACAAGATGTCATCCTCTGACGAGAACTCGACCATATACACAACCGATTCGCCCAAGGCTGTCAAGAAGAAAGTGGGCAAGGCCTTCACGGGCGGTTGCGTATCGACAGAGGAGCAGAAGAAGAACGGTGGAAACCCAGAGGTTTGTGCCGTCTTCAAATACAATTATTACATGTTCGAGAAGGACGACCGAAAACTTGATGAAATGGCACAGAAGTGCAGGAACGGCGAGATACTTTGCGGCGAGTGCAAGGTTGCACTTGCAAATAAGATCAATGTATTTCTTGAAGATCATCAGGCCAAGAGGGAAGAGGCCAGAGAGGTCGTCGGCACTATGACCTACGATGGTTTCAAATGGTAGAGAGTGAAAAGGTGATAAAATGGAAATGTCCGAGATCTTAAGGGGACTGAGCTATAACGAAAAGAGATTATTGCTGGCTTTGGACAGGATAGACGGGACGGGAACTCCCGATGAACTCGAAGAGGTTGGCAAATTCGATCTCGAAGTAGAGGTCATGGGTTCGGCTTCATGGCTTTCCTCCAAAGGTCTTGTCATCATCGATGAGGTTCAGTCCAAATATTACGTCCTTGCGGATAAGGAAATAACGGTCAAGGGATTGCCCGAAAGACGTGCTCTGAGTTTTATAGCCAGCAGGGGCGGTCGGGCGGAAATGGGGGAACTCTCCGCAGAATTACCTGACGGAGAGGACAGGATCGCGGTCGGCTGGTTGAAGAGAAAAGGTCTCGCGGACATAGCGAAGGAAGGCGAGAAAAAGATCCTGACACTTACGGATGCGGGAAGAAAAACATTGGAGACGAAGATGTCTGACGAGATGCTGTTGGACAAGCTGAGCTCAGGACCCGTTTCCGAAACAGAGGTCGATGAAAGGACCATCAGGGATCTCAAGGGGCGTCAGGGCATCATTGCCGACAATGTCGAGGTTAAGAGGACCATAAGTCTCACGGAGGATGGAAAAAGAGCCATAGCTTCCGGAATAGAGTTGAAAGAGGAGATCGCACAGGTAACGGACGGCATCATCCAGAGCGGTAAATGGAAGGATGCCGAATTCAGAAGATATGATGTTCAGACATTCGCACCCGCTCTGTACCCAGCAAAGAAGCATCCGCTTGCAAGATTGGGTGCCGAAGTACGTAAACTGTTCACAGAGATGGGATTCACCGAAATAGATGAAGAGTATGTTCAGCCAGCCTTTTGGAATCTGGATGTATTGTTCATACCACAGGACCATCCGGCAAGAGACCTTCAGGACACGTTTTACCTCGAGAACCCGTCTAGGATCCATATCAATGACGAAGGACTTGTTCAGAAGGTGAAGGAGATCCATGAGACCGGCGGGGATACGGGTTCGACAGGATGGGGAGGAAAATGGTCACGTGATGTGGCGGAGCAGGCACTGCTGAGAACGCACACGACGGTAAACACTATCACGTATGTATCAAAGCATCCCAACCCTCCTGTAAAGGTATTCTCACTATCAAGGATATTCAGAAAAGAATCCATAGATGCGACCCATCTTCCCGAATTCACCCAAATCGAAGGGATAATCATCGATGAGAATGGTAATTTTGATATGCTGATCTCATTGATAAGAGAGTTCTATTCGAGGATGGGATTCGACCAGATACGTATAAGGCCGGCATATTTTCCATATACGGAGCCATCCTTGGAACTGGAGGTATTTTTCAATGGAAAATGGATGGAATTGGGAGGTGCAGGCATATTCAGACCCGAGGTGGTGGCGCCGTTCGGTGTCAAGTATCCGGTGCTTGCCTGGGGATTTGGATTTGAGAGGCTGGCGATGTTGAAATGGGGGATCACAGACATACGTGATCTGTACATATCGGACATCGACGATCTTAAGAAAAGTCCTACTTTTTGAGATTCAACTCCTTGATGATGTTGTCTATCCTTTTCTTTCCCTTATCGGGTACGGAGGCCTTGGCCTTTGTCAGGCGGATCATCGCATCATCATCACGGCCTTCGTATTTGTCTATGCGTGCCAATAGTATGAACTTATCCACCCCCGTACTGGGATTTGTTCCTTTCAGGTTTATCGTGTTGAGGATGTTTTTCGCTTCATCGAATTTACCTTGTTTTACTAGAACTTCAGCGATGCGTAATTCCACCAGCGCACTTCTGTCCTTAAGTGAAGAAAGTGTTTCAAGGGCCTCTCTCATCTGACCTTTGCCTATCTGTATGTCCGCACGATACAGCGTCGACATCTCTTCATCGGATTCGGCAAGAGCCTTGGCATTGTATTCTGCAGAGGCGATATCGTTGGATAGAAGGGCAACTTCGATCTTAACGGAAAGCACATCTATTTTCTGATGTTCAGGAATGTTTGTAATCTTGGAGAGTGTATCATGAAGATCATCGTTTGCGGTGTATATCAGGTCGTACATGTCATTGCTGATCAATTTGCAGGCCTCTCTGTTCCTACCCGCTTCTACGAGATGGTATAATCTTTCGTGAGTCCTTTCGATGTCGTCATCCAGTATCTCCTTATCGTCGAGCCAATAATCTGCAGCGTAACTATGCCAGCGTGCTCTGTTTTCCGGTAAGGCTGCGAGTAGTACGTTGTCTCTGAGAGTCTCATCGATCACGGTCTTGCCAGTCACGTCGATCGGTACAACGGATTTTTTAGCCTTCGGAAGTATCTCCAATGGCACCGGAATTCTGAATGCACAGGCGCATCCAAGAGCGTACATGTCCTCTTCGGAAAGTTCTTCCAGAAGAACGGTTGCGTTTTGTCTTTTCAAATCCAACAACGCGTTTACATCAATATTTTCCCTGCTGGCATAATCCTTTATCTGAATGGCGCTGTCTATCCCCAAAGGTGTCAGGAGATAGGATTTTCTTTTCACCTTCCCGCCTTTGATGTGGGTCTGTTTCTCTTCGACATAATCCTTCTCTCTGAGTTTCTTCAGTTCGATGGAAGCATGTGCTCTCGATATCCTGAGAGATGTGGCAATACCGTCCTGTGTAAGATCCCATGGAATGTTGTAAATATCATTCGGGTCGGTCATCTTGTATCT
>JBAYAO010000011.1:0-24212 GCA_041669745.1 Candidatus Methanomethylophilaceae archaeon
ACTGTGAACAAAGGAGGTCCGCTGGAGGTCATCAGGACGGTAGCTTCGTCCAAGGGTTCCGAGCTCATAGCGATAGATGACGTCTCCGTTATATCGTTGGAAGAGGACGGGGTGAAAATGGAGGACAAGGGCAAAACCTACGTCATCGGTCTTCCCGGCGATTACCAGGCCCTGAACGCCGCCATGGCCATCGAGGCGTTGGAGCGGATATCATGTTCCGGTAGGGTCAGAGAATATATCGCAGACGGTCTGAAGGATGTCAAATGGCCAGGCAGGATGCAAAGGATGGGGGGACTCCCTATTATACTGGACGTGACCCACACATCCGCAGGTTCCGAAGTTCTCGTTAGGAACATACAGAAGATATACGGAAAGGTCGTCGTCGTCTTCGGAGTGCTTGATGACAAGGACATCGATGGTATCGCGAGAAATCTCTCGAAGATAGCATCCAAGATGATAGTGACGCTTCCAGACAGCGAGCGTGCAACACCGCTGAAGCGTGTCAGCGATGTGGTTAAGAAGTACATTGATATCGTATTCCAAGCCAACGACGTAGGGAAGGCGATAGAGAAGGCGATGGAGGTCCGCGGAGATGAGATGGTGCTTGTCACCGGTTCTCTGTTCATGGCAGGAGATTCGTTGAAATGGTTAAGAAGGACATCTGTTGGATCTTAGACACTCTTGCCAAGGAGTACGACAGGGGGGCGTATCCAGGACGTTCGTCAGAGGGACTCAATCCCGAGTGGGAGCCGGATCCGTTCCATGTGCTGATAGCGACCATCCTGTCGCAGAGGACAAGGGACGACAATACAAGGAAGGCATCGGACAATCTCTTCAGTCGCTACAATTCAGTCGACGATATCGCCGATGCGGATATCGATCTCATCGCCGAACTGATACATTCCGCGGGTTTTCCGAAGCAAAAAGCGACAGCCATCGTCAAATGCTGTTCCATCCTCAGGGATCAATATGGTTCCGATGTGCCTACGGACACGGAGGAATTGTTGAAATTACCGATGGTCGGCAGGAAGACCGCCGCCTGCGTGAGGTCCTATGCCATGAACATACCCTCAGTGTGTGTGGACACGCACGTTCACAGGATATCGAACCTGATGGGACTGGTTCATACCAAAGACCCGGAGGCGACCGAGTTCTCGCTCATGAAGATAACACCGGAGGAGAGATGGAGCGACATCAATCGTTATTTCGTGCGTCATGGACAGACGGTCTGCATACCGAACCATCCAAAGTGCGATAGATGTTCCGTCAGCGAGATGTGCGATTCCCGCAAATAGAGCGATCGCGGCATTCACCATTACGTCATTGATCCGGTCGTGCTTAAAATCCGTTCGCGTAACGGGTACGGTAATCCAATATAGTGTACTCACGACTCGTATGCGTTTGGGATCTTCTGCGACATTTCCGATCCTCGATCTGCGTTGTTCCCATCTCTACAAAGCGTGATGTCCAGTATGATCAGGGAATCCCTGCATGAAGGGTTTGTCAGGTATTGACCGGCTGTCTTGCCGTCCGCGCCTGCTTATTAAGCTTTGGGGACAGGCTAATTAACGTCTTTTCCATATACCATCCGATGCATGAGGTGTCTGTCGTCTCCGATCTTGTCTCGGCCATTATTACGGAATTGGATAAGTACAGTGTGGAGAAGGTCGAAGAGGTCACGCTCGTCATAGGAGAGCTGACCAGTCTCGGTACCGAGCAGATGGAATTTGCATACGAGGTTGTGACCAAGGGCACGGTTCTCGAAGGTTCGAAGCTCATCATCGAGACGGAGGAGATCGAGGTTCACTGCGAGTCGTGCGGATATGACGGACCGGTCGAGACACTGGTGAGTGACTACAGCGGGCACTCGATCCCTATACTGTCGTGTCCGAAATGCAAAGGTCATGTGAAAGTGACTGCAGGTCAGACATGCAGTGTGAAGAATCTCAGGATATTGGAGGCATGATGATGTTCAAGTACAGGGATGAGGCAACGGCAAAGAAGATTCTCGACAGGATCCGCGATCTCAACGTGGACCTCAAGTTCATGCATGTGTGCGGGACGCATCAAGATACGATAGTACGCTTTGGAATAGAACGTATGCTGGCCGATGTAGGGGTCGAGATACGTCAGGGTCCAGGATGTCCTGTCTGTGTTACCACGAGTACGGAGATCGCGGAGGCCATTACTCTTGCAAGGTCCGGTATAACCATCTGTGCGTTCGGAGATATGATGAGGATCCCCACGACCATAGGCACGCTGAACGATGCGAAGGCGGAAGGTGCGGATGTCCGTATCGTATATTCGGTCGAAGATGCCGTAAGAATGGCGTCAGAACAGAAAGGGGACCTCGTATTCGTTGCCGTGGGCTTTGAGACCACAGCGCCTTCGACGTGCGTTCCCCTTCAGAAGGAGCTTCCGGAGAATTTCAGTGTCTACAGCTGTCACAGGATATGTCCTCCTGCATTGGAGACGATATTCGATATGGGCGAGACGAAGGTTCAGGGCATCATAGAACCGGGGCATGTCGCGGTGATCACCGGATTGGATATATTCTATCCGTTTGCGGAGAAGTACCATATGCCGCAAGTGGTGGCCGGTTTCGAACCGTTGGATCTGCTCATGGCGACGTACATGCTTTGCAAACAGGTCACCGAGGGACGTGCCGAAGTGGAGAACGAATACACGCGTCTTGTGAGGCCAGAGGGCAACCTGAAGGCTAAGAAGCTGATGGAAGACACATATACTCTTGTGGACAGGGCATGGCGGGGTTTTCCGATCATTCCGAAAAGCGTTCTCGCTCTCAAGGACAGGTTCGCCTACTGCGACGCCACGAAGGTACACGAGGATATACTTGCGAAGACGCCCCCGGTGGAGGCGGAAGCCAAGGGATGCAGATGCGGTGAGGTTCTGAGAGGACTCATCCGTTCAGAGGAATGTCCGATGTTCGGCAGGGTATGCAAACCGACGAATCCTACGGGACCGTGCATGGTATCTAGCGAGGGGAGCTGTAACATCGCATATCGCTTTTCAGGGCCGAAGAAGGTGTGAGGATGCAGCTGATGGTGTCCAAAAAAGGTGCGAAAAGAGTGTTGGTGATATCCAACGATTCGTCCGTATTCCTGAGACAGGGCTTCGTCAGTGCGTTCGAGATGTTCGGTGGCAGACTGACGGAAGTCAAAAATCTGGTCGCGAGACTGGATGGGGTATGTGACACATCATTCGCGATAATCTCGGGTAAATTCGGTTTCATTCCCGCCAACTACGTCGTGATGCAGTATCCGAACGTTCCGTCATGCAAGAAGGACTACGAGGAGCTGCAGGAGAGGAAGGATTTCGTCGGTAAGACGGAATACATCGCACGTGCGTTCGACAAGGTCATAGTCTGTGTCCCGAAGGATATGTTCGCAATGCTGATCGATGCACTTCCATCGGAGAAGGTCAT
Source organism: Candidatus Methanomethylophilaceae archaeon (assembly GCA_041669745.1). GTDB lineage: Archaea > Thermoplasmatota > Thermoplasmata > Methanomassiliicoccales > Methanomethylophilaceae > JBAZDV01. Next base: position 3,446 of record JBAYAO010000011.1, read on the forward strand.
CGCGGTTACGAGTCCCGAGTTCAGGGATGAATGTTCGAAACGCGGATGGACATTCTATCCTAGAAACGGTGCACGCGTGGGCAAAGAGAATGCCGATGCCATAGTGAGGGACATCGAGTCCCTCAGTGGGTAGTTCTCTTCCTCTTCATACTGCGTACGACGTCCTTCGTTTCGTCATCGACGCGATACGATTCGACGATCTTCTGCAGCGTTTTGTTATATGTGAAATCATCCAGGTTGCAGTTCTTGAGGTACGCCATCGTCCTGTCGGGATATTTAACGAAGCATACGGAAAGGGTCCATGCGACGCCCATCTTGAGATAATATCCGTCATGTCTCGTCCTATCCATTTCCGATATCACCCGATCCACATATCGGTCGTCTATGAATTTGGAGAGCATTACGATGGTGCCGAACCTCATGCCGAATTCGCTCGGTTCCCTCATATACGGCATGATGAAATCCCATACCCTCTCCTTCTCGTCGTCCTTTATCTTCCATGCGGAACACGAAGAGTCGCATACGGCCCAATTGTCTATCAGCGGTATGAACGCCCTGTATTGCTCGAATCTCTCATCAAGGTCCATCCTGGCATATCCGATGACGAGGCCCCTTAAAGAGTAATCCTCGAAGTATCTGGGTCTCCATGAAGAGATGTAACCCCTCCAGTCATCCTTTGCGATCCTCTTTCCGAGGGCCCTCATCCCGGGCGATCTCGCACCGAGGAATACATGATCCGAAGGGATGAGCTTCTTTTCGAACTCGGCGTTCTTCGGGTCCGCGATCATCCTCAATTCTTCATTCACATCGATCAAATTGAACCCTCTATCGCAAGGAGTTCCCTCTTGTACGTGATACCGTGCGAATATCCGCCGATCGTTCCGTCAGAGGATACGATCCGGTGGCAGGGAATGAAAATAGGGATCGGATTCTTCCTAACGGTGCTGCCTACGGCCCTGTAGGCGTTAGGATTGCCTATAATTTCTGCAAATTCGCCATAACTGATGGTCATGCCATAAGGTATCCTCTGAAGTTCGATCCATACTTTCTTCTGAAAAGCAGTACCCTCAAGGGAATACAGGAGATCGAAAGTCCTTCTGCTGCCATCCAAATATTCGTTCAATTCCCTGAATGCCCTCTTGAGGGCCAGCGTCTCCTTGAGTTTTATCGTATGCCCCTCTTTGGAGAAGAAGAGGTTGGTGATGTTCCCGTCACCGTCCTCCGCTATACCGATCTTACCTATCTTCGTCTCAGAGAACAGTAGGTATCTTCCAGACATGATTATGAATCAGCATATTCATTACTTATTACCTGCTATCGTGCAACGATAGAAATGATACTCGGTGTGAGTAGACGTACGGACATTCCCGCATTCCATTCCGAATGGTTCATGAACAGGTTGCGTGCAGGTTATGTGATGGTCAGGAATCCGTGTTGCAGACATGTCGTGTACCGAGTTGAGCTGTCCCCGGAAAATGTGGATTGTCTGTTCTTCATAACGAAGGATCCGGAACCGATGTTGAAGTATCTTGACGAGATCGACCGGATGGGCTATGAGTACATATTCCAGGTGACGATGACGCCATACGGAAGAGAGATAGAGCCCGGTGTAAGGAACAAGGATGGGATAGTCGATTCTTTCATCAGGCTTTCCGAACGTATCGGAAAGGAAAGGTCCATATGGAGATACGATCCAATCCTGTTCAACGATTCTGTCGATGTAGATTATCACAAGAGGGGATTCTCAGGATTATGTGACAGACTGGAGGACCATACGGAAAGGTGCATCTTCAGTTTTTTGGATCTGCATCCGAAATTGGGACATCATGTTCGGGACGGGATGCTGCGTGAGGTCACGGACCCGGAGATCGAAAGCATCGGAAAGGTATTGGCACCGATTGCCGAAGAACACAGCATCGAGATGACATCATGCTGTACCAGGCACGACCTCTCCGGATACGGCATAAGGAAGAGAGGGTGTCTGGACGGGGAGTTGATGCGCAGGCTGGAGATCCCGTACGAGAAATGCGATGCACCGTTACGGGACGGCTGTCTGTGCGTCAGGAATCTCGATATAGGTACATACGACACGTGTGGCCACAACTGCGTATACTGTTACGCGAACAGAGCCTCCGACACCTCCAGGTCCAGAAGGAGATACGATCCGAACAGCGAGATGCTGGCGGGCCATGTCGAAAGGGACGACGAGATCGTCCGGAGGAATGCATCAGCTGTCACCAGGCTCACTGATTTTCTTTGACTGTCTCTCAAGTTCCCTCTTCATCCTCTTCGGTGAATACAATACGGAGTCTATGAAGATGACCCAGCAGATCTCAATGACTATCGACGCCGAGACAGGGAACAATGCGGCACCGACATTCATGCTCAGGGAGACAGCGACGGCAGTCACCAGGGCTATGGCGATACCTTTGTTCTTGTACGAGGTCATGAGGACATCGGTGACCCTCTGTTCCCAAGGTATCCCCTTTCTGCTTTCCACATACTCCAATCCGAGACCGAGACCGAATGTCCTGAGCACAGCAATGCCCATGAATTCTGCGAGCAGTACGACATCCGAGCGGAAAAGATTGGCCGATGCACCCACTGAGAGGAACACCAGCAGGAAGATGCAGAAATTCAGGAAGATTCCCATCGTGTTCTTGTCGATCTTCACCTTGACCAGAAGGCGCGACAGTATGAGCGGTATCAGGACGACCTCGACCACGGCGAACAAGACGTCCTTTATGTCTATAGTCTGTCTCAGCAGCAACCATACGACGACCGGTATGTAGACGATCGATGCAAAGTACACGACGATGGTGCCTCTGGCAGCATGGTTGATGTCACCTCTTAGAATGTAGGACAACGGAACGACTGATGCTGCGAAGGGCGTCAACGCTATGAAGATCAGACCTATCTGATAGGGAGTGCCTTCGAAGAAGAAGGAGGCGACGAGAGGGACCGCGGACGCAACCACGATCCCGAGTATCATCGCTCTTGCGACCGATTGCGGTTCCTTTTTCGGATCGAGGCCCTTGAAAGGTATCCTCGAGAGTGAAACGGTCATCATTATCGCCAGTATGAGTATAGTTATATTGCTCCTGATCTGAGGTTCGATATATGGGAAATTGTTGCTAAGTCCCAATGTCAGTGCCACTATCAGAGCCAAAGACATCATGAAGGCGCTTCTGCCCAGCAGTTCCTTTACTTTCATGTCATCCTGTTATCGAAGGACGGTATATCATTTTTGCCGCGATACCGCTTCGTTAAATATGGATTTATCCATCGCGTAACGTCGTTGAGCAGGGAATACAGATGAAAGTGAGACCGGTCAAAGCAGGATGGTACAATGCGTTCAGGCCATGGACGCTTCATGGTGCCGTGATCCCTGTATTGTTGGGTGGACTTCTGGCCTATCACGACGGTTATTCCTGCTGGTGGGTCCTACTGCTCGCCGTTGCGGGCGGCTGTCTTCTGCAGTCGGCCGCAAATCTTCTGAACACCTACGGGGACTACGTCAACGGATTGGACAATGAGGAGAATCATACAAGATCGCCAGAGCTGGTGTCCGGTGCTCTTAGACCGAAGAGCGTACTGTATATGGGTGCAGTCTGTCTCGCAGTGACCGCGCTCATCGGAGTGGTGCTCATCTGGTATTCCGGTTGGGGGATATTGTGGTTCGGCCTTGCAGGGATCATAGGTGCGGGATCCTATACACTGGGTCTGTCCTATAAGTATTACGGACTCGGGCTGGTAAGCGTTTTTTTCATGATGGGTATCCTGATGCCGTTGGGAACGTACTACGTCCTATCGGGCGTCGTCGCATGGCATGTTGTGCTGATATCATTGCCAAATGCCTTCCTGATCACCGCGGTACTGAGCGGCAATGAGATGAGGGATTTCGACAGCGATCTGGAAGCCGGAGTCAAGACGACATCGGGAAGGTTGGGTTACAGAGGCGGAATGCTGCTCTATCGTTCGCTGTGCACGTTACCGTATGCGATACTTGTTCTCCTGACGGTGTCCGGTTATCTGCCGTATCTTTCATTCCTGGCATTTCTGACGCTTTACCAGTACTGGAAGTTGATCGAAAACAGCAGGCATGCCAGAGACGACAGGGAATGCGGTTTCATGATGGTGCCGATGGCGTTCAGACTGAATTGGATGTTCGGCGGATTGTTGATGATAGGATACGTTTTAGCATATTACGTGCTTTGAGGTTCGAACATGACAGAGGAAGACAAGGTCGGAAATCAATTCGAGGGCAAGGAAGGTTACGTCAAGGATGTGTTCGAGGATATCGCACCTTACTACGATAAGATGAATGGCATCATGTCCATGGGCATGGTGAAGGGTTGGCATAAGTTCATGTTCAAAAAGGCCGGCAACATCAGCGGTTTCAGGATCCTGGATGTGGGATGCGGAACAGGGGAGATATCATTCATGGCCTCCCGTGCGGCAGGTGTCGACGGGAAGGTCACAGGTATCGACATAACGCCGGGGATGCTCGAGATGGCAAAGGTCAAGATGAAGGACATGGATCTTCCGAACGATATCGATTTTCAGGTGGGCGATGCATTGATGCTGCCGTATGACGACGATTCGTTCGATCTCGTGACATCCGGATACATGTTAAGGAACGTGACCGACATACAGAGGGCCGTGAACGAGATGTTCAGGGTACTGAAACCAGGTCATAGGGCGATAGTGGCAGAGCTCGCAAAGCCGAAGAACAGATTCCTCCTGTGGGGGTACAACATCTACGTGTTCAAGGTGGTCCCTTGGTGGGGCAGAAGATACGACAAGGGGAAGGTGATAGACGGGAAACAGCCCGCCTATGATTGGCTGACATCATCATTGGAAGGATTCCCGCATGGCGAGGACATGGTGGAGAAATTCAGGAACGCTGGATTCTCGGATACGAGATATTACAGCAGGTCATTCGGTGCCGTGAATATCTACATCGGGACGAAACCCTCGGAATAACCGATTTCCCAGATCGTGGCATCACCGTATCCTCTGACTGTCGTTGTTTTTTCGGTTTAGATGCATCCGCTGTCGTCTTCGTTCACAGAGTAGGCGATTGAAACAACCGCATGACCTTCGCGAATACGATGACGGGGCACGGAGATAACGTCAGAGACATCCGGAAGTTCGGAGGTACTTACAGGAAAAGACGTAACTAGGGGAAGTCTCGTGGACGTCAGGTTCCGTTGCATGTACGTCAGAGGTGCATGATCGCATCAATCTCCACGAGAGCGCCCTTAGGCAGTCTTGAGGCTTCGATGCATGATCTGGCAGGGTAAGGTTCGTTGAAATACGAACTGTAAATCGCATTCATGATGACAAAATCGTCTATGTTTACGAGATAGACTGTCGTCCTGACGATATCCGACATACCACCACCCGCCGCTTCGGCTATACCTTCAATGTTCTCGAGCGTGCGGACGGTCTGTTCCTCTATACTGCCCTTTACGATTTTTCCAGTTGTCGGATCTACAGGGAGCTGTCCCGATATGAAGACGATTTTTCCTCTTTTTATCGCCTGAGAGTACGGACCGACCGCACCCGGGGACGAATCTGTCCTTATGGCTTTCATGATTACCGACCCTGTCGAAGATTGAAATCCTTCCTAATCTATTGTTCGTAGTCACTACTTCATTGGTTCGATCCCTGACGTGTCAATGGAGTTCGTCGGTGTATGTACCGATCAATCCGAGAACGGCGGATCGGCATGATTTCTCCGGAGGGGCATATATCGCACATCGAGGTAATGATCGGTGACAAGAATATTGTCAAGATGTAATATTCACATATGGTTTATCGAAACAACGGAAAAAAGATGAAAGGCGGTCATCGAATCAAAGTGTTATATCCGATCATCGATATTGTCTGCCTGACGGAGAGACTGAAGATGACGATCAAAGCTGACAGATCCAAGATAACAGATGTAGACAAAGATAAGAAAGTCATCCTTTTCAATTCTCCGAATCACGGCAAGATCACCGGATCCAGATTTTCGGCGGTCTTGGGATTGGACGGCTACGTTACAGAATTCGAAGCTGCATGCAACATTGCACGCATATACTCCGAATATGAAAGTACAAAATACACTGAGGCAGGGGAGATCCTGGAGCCGGTGATACGTTCCTATGTTCGCAACAATGCCTTCGAGCTGCTTGGCGAGGATTTCGATCTGTCCTCGATTGACAAAATAGGTGTTGAAGAACCCGTATCAAAATTCGACTGCGGCTTTGACCATTTCCCGAGCAACAGGGTATTCGGAGGAATGGTGGACGGGTATATACGTAAGAACGGAAAAAGAATCGCAGTCCTTGAGATCAAGACCGCCAACGACATTTCCAGATGGGTCGATGACGATACAGGTATGATAACAAAGGTTCCTGATAATTATATGCTTCAGGCTTCGCTGTACGCGGTCCTGAGCGGGTTGGACAGAATAGTGTTCGTTGTCGGATTTTTGAATACGAACGACTATGATGATCCAAGGGGATGGAAACCCTCGAAGGAGAACTGTCATGCGATCGTCGTCCGTCCGATGGATCTTTCGGCATCGATGGCAAAAGCATCCGAATGGTTCGAAAGTCATATCATAGGTGGAGTTACGCCGGAATGGACAGATAAAGATACGGATATCATAGACTATCTTACAACGAAACAGTTGGATTTCGTTCCTGCAGACCTTACCAAAACGATAAACGAATATCTTGCTGTCTCCAAAGAATTGAAACCCCTCAAAGAACTGGAAGAGCGGTCGGAGACATTGCTGAGTCGTCAAAACGAGCTCAGGGACGAGATCAAGATGTCGTTGCAGGATCAGATATCGGATGACGAATCAAAACTGGAGTACCATCAGGGAGGTGTGACGTTCAAGCTGTCATTGGGTCAGACGGCAAGGATCGACAGGGACAGCATGGAGAAGGACGGGGTCCTCGACAGATATACGATAAAGAATCCGACAGTCACACTCAGGATATCATTCGATGAAAAGTGACGGGACAGGGACATTGCCGGCTAATCATGATGTTCGTTTCACTGGTGGCGATTCCATCGATAATGGGTTCGGGAACCTGTCCATTAAGGTTGCACAATGATACATGTTTTCGGTCGGCGATCGTCATCGTATCGTTACTCAGGGCATTTCAGATGATGATCGTCAGATTTTTCATCTGTCGGTTCGGAATAGAACCCTACTTTCGCATCGACTGTGACGATCACACCGTGATTGTCGAGTCCTTTTTTGGGGGATGGCAATACGGGTATTGATATCGGTGTCTGTCCGATGTGTCGTTACCGTGTGATCTGCAAGTGGTCGTTTGACGATATGAAAAGGGCTGCATAGCCTGTATTTTGGATATTTTCGAACGGGAAACCTTTGCTTCTTCAAACATCTTTAAATATGTGTGTAGCTACCCATGTTTGAATTTGAGGTAGTCCGTCGTTCCTATGTAGTCGTTGCGGACCGTTTTATCTTCTCATTAAGTGAAATAACATGACAACAAGTTTCGTTGATATAGGGGTATCCGACAGGATCATAAGGGCAATGAGCGAAATGGGCTGGAAAGAGCCCACTCCAATCCAAGTGGATGCGATTCCGATTGGACTGAAGGGCGGTGATATGTTCGCTCAGGCGCAGACAGGTACCGGAAAGACAGGAGCGTACGGATGCATAATCCTTGGCAGGGTAGGGGCGGGTTCGAAGATTCCATCGACAATGGTGTTGGTTCCCACAAGGGAATTGGCGAATCAGGTGTCGGAGGAACTTTCTAAACTATCGAAATACACCAAGCACCGGTGTCTTGCCATATACGGCGGAGCCAGTATCGATTCCCAGGTACGCAAGCTCAGAAGGGGCGTAGACATCGTCGTCGGTACTCCGGGAAGGGTCAAGGATCTAATCCTGAGACATGAGTTGGATCTGTCAGTGATTTCCATGGTCGTACTTGACGAAGCCGACAGAATGCTCGACATGGGATTTTCAAAGGACCTTGATTTCATTCTTTCAAATGCTCCTAAGAAGAGACAGACGCTTCTGCTATCAGCGACAATGTCTGATGACATCAGGGATCTGGCACTCAACGGGATGCGTGATGCGACAGAGATAATAGTCTCAAAAGACGAGTTGATTCTCGATCTTACAACACAGTACTTCATTCCTGTCTCAAGGAATAAAAAACGTACCGTCTTATGTGATATCCTGAGCAGTGACAGGCCGAAGGCAATCGTATTCTGTCAGACCAAACATATGGTCGATGCCTTGACATCTAAACTAAAAGATGCCGAATATCGCGTTGCTGCAATACACGGCGGTCTGGCACAGAACAAGAGGGAAAAAGTCGTAAGATCCTTCAAGAACGACGAACTTGATGTTCTTGTCGCTACCGATGTTGCAGCGAGAGGGTTGGATATCGACAATATAGATTATGTGATCAATTACGACATGCCTTCGGAATCTGAAACATATGTCCATCGTATCGGAAGGACAGGAAGGGCAGGAAAGGAAGGTGTGGCCATAACATTCGTTACACCTGACGAGAGATATCGTGTCCCTATCCTCGAATACGACACAGGGGTCAAGATCATGGAGATGGAAGCACCCTTGGGGCGTATTGAGAGAGATTCCAAAACGGCCGAGAAGATAACTGAGGCCAAGGGGCAGAGGAACGAACATTCGGATAACAGGAAGTCAGAATGCCCTCGCACTGATATGGGAAAGGACAAGACACCGACCAGAAAATCAAAAGGGATCGCGAAAAGCACCACCGATAAGACAGATTCTGCAACAAAGGAAATGAAATCTGCAACGGGCTCCGACGATAAGGTGTCGATAGAGATCAATCTCGGACGTCTCGACGGGGCAAGCAAGGCAACGATCTTCGATTTCATAAAACACAGCACAAAATTACCCGACGGGGCCATCGGAAGAATAGGCCTCGGAGAGGCCAAATCACAAGTGGAGATACACAGGAACAACGTGGATATCGCACTTGACAACATCGCATGCAGAGATTTCAGAGGCAAACCAGTCAAAGGGCATAAAATATGCAAATGATCATCAGCTGATACTGCGTATGTTCTTCACATGCGAGATCCTTTGATCCCCATTCATTTTACTGACCATATCAGCGCAACCGTCGAAGGTACAAAATCCATATGATCATGAATTTTTCACAGCCGTTTTTTTATTTGCCTCATGCTTTCCGATTATCACGTATAATATGAAGTTTCAAAGAAATTCTTTTATACGTGAATATGCAGATATCCATTGCGGTAAGAGGGGGTGAATGAGAATGGCTGACAAAAAAGTGGATTCGAAAAAACCCGCGATGGATGCGAAGAAAGCACCAAGCGCTGCGTCCAAACCTAAGAAAAAATAACTTAGACTTGGACAGAGCTGGGTGAAATCTCAGAGGGAGATCAAAGAGTGATGCGATCGGGAGCGGTCCGATCCATTCGTGACGCACGGAAATCCGCGGTCGCCTTCTGCTGAAGATTCCGAAACACCTTGTATTTCTTTTGAAAGAGGAAGACCAGTTCGGGCGGTATGCTCCGATGGGTGTTGCGCGTGTTTCCGTATCAGAAATCGTCTGACACGGGGGTAACGCACGGCAGGGCGTAGAACCTGTCGTTGATCATCTTTCTGCACACGGTCTCCAGCTCTTTTTTCGGGGTACCGATCATACCGTAGTATACCCCAAGCCCGTCATCGCGATGTTTAGTCCAGCAATCTCTTTTCTCGTTGGACTGAAATGAATATAGGATGTCATCCGCACAGTATATGCCCAGTATCCTCATCCCGCCGGCCGATTCTGTCGAGATGAAATATACTCCGGAGGATGTCGGTAATCCCTTCCCGTCCATCTCCAACGGTCCTTCGAACGATATCCTATCCAGAATGATGGACATGTCAGACCTCCGGAGGATCGCCTACGGCTCTGGAATTGACCTCTATGTAGTTTATCGTTCTTGCCATACTCTCTTCATCATCCCAGTTTCCAACCCCTCCTTCCGTCGCCATGAACGTCTTTATCTTCGAAGAGGTGACGATATTTCTGCCGCCGGATTTTTTCACTTCCGCCTCCAGGTACCTTTCCAGACTGCTTCTTGCAGAGGATATAGCACTCTCTATGTGTGCGTAATATGAGGGTCCGATGTACGGTATGTCAACCTTGTATCGGAAGTCATGGGTCGGCGTGATTATGGCTGAAAGTGATTCAACAATTCTGCTGCTTATTGCACCGATGGCATTTCCGACTTCGAAATTGTCGGGGAATATGACATCGGTGCCAAGTCTATCACCTATGTCCGCCATCATGTATCTGGCAGGTGCGCCTATACCGACTATGGGCACTCTGACGTCGGATCTCATGGCAAAGGTCCTGTTTTTGTCTATGGAGGACATCCTCCTTACGAACATCGCCGTTTCCTTACTGCACCAATTGGGCATGCTGTCGTTCAGGAGTTTCGATATTACCGTTTCCGTCACCTTGATCCGGATCTCCTCCATAACAGAGCTAGCAGCCTGATTTTCGGTCATACCGAACTTTTCGGCGATCGCGTGCACGCCCGCACGTGCTCCGTCCTTATTGCCGTTGTCGAACATCCCGAGAAATACCATGATATCGGTCGGTGTAAGTGACGACAGCGAGATCATACCTTTGTCTTTGAGTGATTTCAGTTCATCATCTATCACCCAGAGCCCGTCCGTGGCATTCATGATATCCATGGTGCTCATCGGGCCTTTATCGCGCATGGCATTCATGACACGTGTTTCACGATCGTTCAACGACGTATCATCGTGCACATCATTGACGGAGTAATAATCATAGACGTCCGTGAGCATGATCCTCTCTATGATTTCAGGGTATCTCTGTGAGAAGGTGGAGAGCGGCGTCACCCTCTCGGGGCCGAATCTGAAATTGGAGTTCTCGACCGATATCCTAGAATCCCCTCCCAACGCGACCGTGTACATATCCACGGCCTTCACCCGCGTTTTCCAGTTACCTACTTCCGCGCCTTCAAATTGTATCTGCGGGAAACCCTCCTCTATGACGGCAACATCCGTGGATGTTCCGCCGATATCCACGACCACGCAATTGTTCTCTCCGGACAGTATCCTTCCGCCCATCGAGCTCGCTGCCGGTCCCGAAAGGATCGTTTCGACAGGATATATCTTCGCTTCATCGAGTGTCATGACGGAACCGTCGCCCTTGTAGACCATTATAGGTGCGTTGATACCTTTTTTGTGGAACGTGTTTTCCACATCGCTGAAGAACCTGGTCACCACAGGTATCAATTTTCCGTTCAATACTGCGGTTTGGGCACGGAGTCCTACACCGAGCGCAGCTGAAAGTTCATGTCCGGACACGGTCGGAAGGCCGGTCAGTTTTATCGCAAGGTCCTTCACTTTCCTTTCCTGTGTGGCATTCAAATTGGCGAACAGACCGGAGATAGCGATCGCATCCACATCCTTGGATACCTCCTCTATGGCGGCGGTCACCTCTTCCAGACTCAGAGAATTGACCGCGCGCCCTTTGGCGTCGTATCCTCCTTTCACAAATATCTGTTTTTTTTCTCCGAAGGTCACAGGGTCCATGGGGTCCCAACCTATGAAGATGAGACCGACGTCTCCGCCCTTCCCCTCCAGTACGGAATTTGTCGCCAATGTGGTGGATATGCCTATTAGCGATATCTCTGACGGGTCCACGTCGACAGACGAGAGCACGGCATCGACAGAATTGTACAGACCTACGGAAAGGTCGTAATGCGTGGTCAGGGATTTCTTTTTGGAGATGACGGAATAGTCATCCAGATCAACGATCACCGCATCGGTGTATGTGCCGCCGGTATCTATTCCGAGACCGTATCGGACGGGAGACACGGTATCTTTCTCTTCAGAATTTCCGTGGGGCTCCACGATACCTATGCCCTGAACGAGTTTACCTATGTATGCAGACACCTTTTCCCTTTTTTTCTTTTCAGGGTTATATCTTGTCGTTTGGTAATACACGTAATAGGAATTGACAACCTTCTTGACATCGAAGCATTTCTTTCCTTTGGCCCTCTCAGATGCTATCCAATCAATTACCCATTGGTCGTATTCCGATTGTTTCGTCATGTGCTGTTCAAACCAGTGGTCGCATATTTAATCGTACCGTATAACGTATTTTCTGAATGTTATACAGTAAACGATAGTATTATAAAGAAAACAGTACGGTAGACACGAATATCGAACAAAATTATACGTTATATCGGCTTTTTAACAGTAATCTAACCTCAAACATACGACCAAATATCGGCTGTCGCGGGAGAGGTTCTCCTCTAAGGGGATCAACATCCATAATGCAAATCATATTATGTTGAACTCAATGGATTTTCTGTCCGATGATTATGAAATAATCGTCGTCGTCCTCTGTGTACGATGTTCGTATTCCCGCATCGGCGAACATTATCTCAAGGTCCTCTATCGACGGTAGATAGTCCAAAGATATGGCATCTCCTCCTTCTCTGTGGACCTGGTTTATCCTATCTCTGGAACAGGAATGGGAGATCATCAGTGTTCCGTTCCTTCTGAGTGCTTTAGACAATATCGATATCGCACGCGGTTTGTCGGGGAAATGTGGGAAGCACGAATAACAGACGACGATGTCAAATTTGTCCTGGTAATCCATTTCGTACAGGTCCTTGACCTTAAATTCGACATTCGGATGAGTTTCATAGGGATATTTTTTCCTGGCAACTTCGACCATCTTCTCGGAATAATCGATTGCCAGAACATCTCCAGAGCTCAGGGCTCTTTCGTAAAAAGGTACCATCACGCCTGTCCCGGCTCCTATGTCCATGATGTGTTCTTCGCCTCTGATCTTCAGCAGAGATGTGATGAAATCTACTTTGTCAAGATCGTGTATCGATATGACATCCCATTGTTCAGCATTCTGGTCAAAGAATTCTTTTCTATTCGGAGGTTCGATCATTGTTTCACGCTTCAAACATCATATGGTTTCGGGACGATTATCGGGATACCATGCACTTCCTCTACGTACGAATCGACATTGTACACGCTCATTATGTTATCAGGGGTGATCACTTCCCTCCCCCCTGCAGCATATATCCCTCCGTTCTTCATAAGGATAAATTTGTCGGAGTGACGAACTGCGAGATTAAGGTCGTGAACGACCATTATTGCAGCCATATCGTTGTTCTTCACGACCTTCTGTATAATGTGCATTATAAGGTGCTGATTGGACGGATCGAGATTGTTGGTGGGTTCATCGAGGAGTATCACCTTTGGCTGCTGAACAATGGCCCTTGCAATTTGAACGAGTTGATATTCTCCACCGCTGATCTCGTCCACGTATTTCGTGGATATATCATTCAGTCCAACGAGTTCGATGACCTTACCCGTCAGACGGAAATCCTTTTCCGAAGCATCTAGTGTGACGTGCGGCTTTCTCCCCAGCAGGACGGATTCGAACACCGTTATCCTGGACAGTTCTCCTCTCTGCGCCACATATCCAATCTCCTTCGCTATGGCATTCCTGCTCATGTGGCCGACATCCTCTCCGTTGATTGTGACAAGGCCGGATTCCGGATGAAGGATGTTGTTAAGACATCTCAGAAGTGTGGTCTTTCCAACCCCGTTGGGTCCGAGTATCGAGACTATATCCCCTTCTTCGACATCAAGTGTGATGTCGCTGAGGGTCTTTTCGCTTCTGTAAGAAAAATCCATTCCGTCTACGTTGAATTTCATCTATCTGTACCTTCTGATGAGCAAGTATATGAAGAGAGGTCCGCCCAGGAGGGATGTTATTATCCCTACGGGTATGACCTCGGGTGCCAATATCTGTTTTCCCACAAGGTCTGCCGCAACGAGTATCACGGAGCCTATTATCATGGAGGCGGGTATGAGATATCTGTGATCGCCGCCGATAATCATACGTGCAATGTGCGGACCAAGTAACCCGATGAATGCAATGATTCCGAAGAATGAGACGATCACGGAGCATAGCAGCGAAGAGAGGACCATTCCGACTATCCTTTCCCTCTCAGTGTTTATACCCAATCCTTTGGCCGTCTCTTCCCCCGCGTCCATAGCATTGTAGTCCCATCGTCTGTAGACGAAGTAGAGCGTTATAGGCAGCAATACGGCGAATACGAAAAAATCCCATGACCAGGTGGCTCTTCCAAGATCTCCAAAACTCCACGAGACTATGTTGGCCAATTGGGCATCTGTCGCGATGTACTGTACGAAGGAGAGACCGGCTGAGAAAATAGCGCTTATGGCTATCCCAGCCAAAACCATGGTTTCCGCAGTGACCTTGGTGATCCTGGTGAGCAGCAGTATAACACCGGTGGCGACCATGCTGAAGAAGAACGCAAAACCTGTGGTAACAAAGGGATTGTCGATCGAGATCGCCGAGGTCATCATGGACCCGGTACCGACGAACACGATCGAGAACGCAGCACCGAATGCTGCGGCGCTGGACAACCCCAGCGTATAAGGGGAAGCTAAAGGGTTCCTGAGGATACATTGCATGACCACCCCGGATATCGCGAGCCCGGCGCCTATCAGTATCCCGCCTATTATCCTTACGAGCCTGACATTCCAAACTATCCGTCCGAGGCCCGTGTTGTCCAATGTGAATATGTATCCCAGGACATCACTGAACGGGATATGTATCGGGCCGATGTACGCCGCCGTGAACAGTAGAACTATGAGCAGCAGGGAGGTGCCCAGTATGAAGAGTCTTTTGTGTTTCAGGCAGCCTTTGTAGGCCTTGGAAGAGTCCGGTTCGGATTCGTCGTCATCGTATATCCTGTACCTTTCATCGTACCTATCGGTTCCCATCTGGATTCCGTCCGCGTTCCCTTCCAAGATCCTAGGTCTGTTTCCTTCAGAGCGTCACCACTCCGCAGCCGCCGCTGGTCTGACCTTCGGCGAGGTCCGCGTATGTGACCGTGGTTCCGTTGTAGAAGAGCTGGATGACTTCATTTGCCTTATCTTCGAACGTCCAATCGTAGGCATCGCCGTTTACGATATGGGCCGTATAGAAGCAATTTATCAACTGACTGTCCCACTGCGTTCCCCAATTCTTGTAGACCATGACCTTATAGACATTATCGTTGAGTATCGCAGGTTCGCTGTACAGTGTCGTTGTTCCTATGTAGGTGTTGATCTGATCGGTCGTTGTGGCGACCGAGCTACCGTCTATAAAGATGTAGTCGAATGTCTCGGCTATGATTTCCTCTATGGTCGTGTTGTACGGTTGTCCGCCGACGCCAGAATGGTTCGGCGGCATGACATTGGTGACACCGGAGTATGTGAATGGCAGGTAATCCCCAGACGTTTTGAGGAAGTTCCCTGCACCGTAGAACATCATACCGCATGCGTATCCGGAGACGTTCGCGACCGTTTTTGCGGTTATGTCGGCGATAAGACCCCTTACACCGTTATTGATCTCGCTGGCTCTGTTCTCTTCACCAAGCAGTATCCCGAGTTTGGTTATTTGGTCGAACCATGCATCGGCCCCGAATTCCAGATCGGCGTTTATCCCGTACACGGGTATTCCGTAAGTGCTCTGTTCTTGATCAAGGTCCGTAACGGACACAGTGGATGAAATTATTATATCTGGGTCCAATTGGATTATCTCTTCCGCGCTGCTCACGGTGATAGTATCCAACGAACTGAAAAGATCCTTGTACACTTGGGCGTAACCTTTGTCACCGATTATCTTGTCGTTGGAATCTATAGCGCATACTTTGTTTACAGAATCGAAATAGCTGACAAGTTCAAGTGAACATGATTTGATGCACAGGATGGCCCCTATGTTTTCCGGTACGGAAACGGTCCTGTTACGGGAGTCGACGACATCCACGTCCCCCGGGGGATCGTCTTTGTTCAAGGCATAAATGCCAATTCCCATCGCTGCAATTGCCACTATTGCAACGACGGCTATCGTGATGATCTGATTTTTCTCCATGATTTCACTTCGCCGTGTCTAGTGATACTATTGTGTAAACAGTAACATTTAGTAGGTACGATATCGTAGATAAATATTACTCAGGCAGGGAACGACGTACATCTCTGTGTATTCCGTGACGTGTCAGACGACACGGTACCGCAAATGTCGTATGCGCAGGACGGCATCCGTCTGTGTTGTCAGGGACTAGATCCCTACGGTTCTATCTTTGCTTCAAATCCAATGTCATCCAATATCTCGATCGTTTTCTTCGTATCCATATCGGAACCTTTCACAGTCACGGTTTTGTTCCCAAGGTCTACGGAAAATTCTATCCCTTCGGATTTCAAGGCATTCGTGATACGTTCCACGCACTTGCTGCAGTGCATTTCGTCTACTTTCAATATGGTCGTTTTTTCACATCCTATTTCATGAGTCTCTGTACCGTTTTGATAAGTTCGTCTATTACCTCATCGTTGCCTTCACGTATGTTATCGGCCACGCAGGTTCTGATATGATTTCCGAGCAGTTCTTTGTTGAAGGCATTCAGTGCCGCCTGGATAGCGGATACCTGGACGAGTATATCTACGCAATAGGCATCATTTTCGAGCATTCCCTTGACACCGCGGACCTGACCCTCTACTCGGTTCAATCTGTTCTTCAGGTCGTTGAACTCCCCGCCGCTCCGATGCTTGGTTTTGTCGGTCATAGTGTCCTGCCCCTCAATCTCAAAGCGTTAGATACGACGCAAACGGAACTGAGACTCATCGCCAAAGCACCGACAATGGGTGAAAGCAAAATCCCAAGGGAAGGGTAGAGGACACCGGCTGCGATTGGAATGCCTATTATGTTGTAGCAGAATGCCCAGAACAGATTCTCTTTGATATTTCTCATTGTCATACGACTGAGATTCACCGCTTTTTTGACATCGGATATATCATTCCTCATCAGTATGATGTCAGCAGATTCAACCGCTATGTCGCTGCCGTTCCCGATCGCACAGCCGATGTCGGCCTGTACGAGTGCCGGTGCATCGTTTATTCCGTCTCCAACCATCATTACGGTCTTATTCGCACCTTGCAGATTCTTAATCGCTGCGGCCTTGTCCTCCGGTAGAACTTCGGCTATGACCTCATCCGCTCCGATCTGTCTTCCAACGTGTTCTGCCACCGTCCTGTTGTCGCCGGTCAGCATAACGACGTGCAGTCCCATGTCCTTCAGCTGTCTGACGGCGGTCACACTGGTATCCCTTACAGGATCCGCCACGCCTATTACCCCGTCCAGTTCGCCGTTCACTGCAACGAGCATCGGTGTTTCGCCTCTCGTTATGAGAGCCTCGATCCTATCCGAGAAGATCGCGGTGTTTATGTCTTTCTCTTGCATCAGCCTGTCGTTTCCTATGAGGACAGTGCGTCCGTCAGAGAGTTCTGCCCTGATGCCCTTGCCAGAATAGTTATCGAAGCTGGAGACCGTCAGTCCGCTTTCGATATTCATCGATCTTGCGTATTCGGTGATGGCGGAGGCAAGCGGGTGTTGGGACACGGACTCGACGATCGCGGCGACGGAGATCAATTCCTTCGAATCCGTTTTGTCGGTCAGGATCTCGGTGACCGTCGGTCTGCCCTCGGTAACGGTCCCCGTCTTGTCCAATACGACGGTCGTGGTTTTATACGTAACCTCCAGTGATTCGCCGCTCCGTATGAGGATTCCATTTCTGGCACCCAGGCCCATACCGACTACGATAGCGGTTGGTGTGGCGAGTCCCATGGCGCACGGACAGGCGATCACGAGAACGGAAGTGAATACCATAAGGACAAAGAACGAATCTTTCCCGATTAACAGCCAAATGAGACTCGCCGCTACGGCGACAGCGATCACGAAGGGAACGAACATCCCTGCGACCCTATCCGCTATCTTTGATATGGGTGCCTTCTTCCCCTGTGCATCTTCGACGAACTTTATGATCCTCGAAAGCGCGGTATCCGCACCTACGCGGGTGATCCTGACGTACAATATGCCGTTCTGATTAAGAGTACCTCCGATAACCTCGGTGTCCACTGTCTTCTCCACAGGCATGCTCTCTCCGGTCAACATCGATTCATCAACGCTGCTTGAACCACGTATAACCACGCCATCCAGAGGTATCTTGCAACCGGGTTTCACAAGAACGGTGTTGCCGGCGGATAGTTTCTCCGTTGCAATCTCATGCTGTGTACCGTCGCTTTCCACAAGAACGGCGGTATCGGGTGTAAGTCCCATGAGCTTTTCGACTGCATCCGTGGTCTTACGTTTACTTCCGGCCTCCATGTATTTTCCCAGCGATACGAGTGTTACAACGATTGCTGAAGCCTCAAAGAAGAGCTGATGCACCAGCTCTGGATGGTCCGTTAGCAGCAGAAGGATGGAAAAACTGTATACGAATGCGACGGAACTGCCTATAGCTACCAGAGAGTCCATGTTCGGATTGAGGTGGAGAAGTGCCTTGAAACCGCTGATGAAGAATCTTCGTCCGATGAAGATGATGATCAATGCAAGAAGCATCTGAACCAAGGCGTAATTGACGGTATGCGTATCCATGGAGACTATCCCCGGGAGAGGTGCACCGAAGAGCATCACCCCCATGGAGACATAGAGCAATACGGCAGACAGGACCAGCGCGAGCGCTATGCTGTTGCGTTCACGACGAAATGCTGTCTGTCCATCATTTTTTTGATCTTCGGGTCTTCGTTCTTTGATGTCGGATTCAGGAAAAGCCTTGAAACCTGCCTTTTCTATCTTTTTGACGATCATCTCCGGCGTGATCTTCGTCTCATCGTATTCTATATCCAGTTTACCCGTTGCGAGGTTGACATCGCTTCGTATCACTCCGTCCATCTTACGTGTGATGCGCTCTATCGATGACGAACAGGCGGCACAATGCATGCCCTCTATCGTATAGATCTCATGTCTCATCTGACGTATCTCCCTTTATCACCGGACGTATATATTGGATATACCCATGGGGGGTATTTATAGGATATGGATACAGGATCACCGTAACGAGCAGTGTGGCCTCTCACTACTACGGCATATCTCACCTTTCAGATTTTTCAATCAGATTAATGTATATAAATATACATTAATGTAAATTAATATACAAGAGTACTTATATTTGAGCATTATAAACCACCATAACATAGCATTGGGGATACAAATGTACAGACCAACTCTTGAGGAAGCAAGAAAGATCGCTGCAGGGGGAGAATACCGCACGGTCCCGGTGTACAGGGAGATCTATTCCGACAGCAGGACCCCCATAGAAGTGCTCAGAGCGCTTCTGAGGGTCAGTCTCCACTGTTACATGCTGGAGAGCATGGAGGACAGTCAGAGGAGAGGCAGATACACCATTCTGGGGTTCGAGCCGACGATGGAGTTCACCTGTGTCGACGGAACGATGGTCATAAAAACGGAAAAAGGGGTCGTGACGGAGGAAGGTCTTCCGGACGAATACATAAGGAGGATCGTGGAAGAAAACAGAAGCCCCCGTCTCGAAGAACTTCCTATGTTCACAGGGGGGTTGGTCGGATATTTCTCCTATGACTTCGTAAAATATAGAGAACCGACGCTGAAACTGGATGCCGACGATCAGGAGCATTTCAAGGATGTAGACCTGATGCTGTTCGACAAAGTCATCGTATTCGACAATCTCCGACAGAAGATAATGCTCATAGCCAATGCGTCCACATCCGATCTGGACCGCGAGTACAGGCGTGTTTCGGGTGAGATAGACAGAATGGCCGAACTCGTCCTACACGGAGAACCCGCGGTACATACTATAGGCAAGCTCACATCGGGATTCAGACCGTTATTCGAGAAAGGACAGTTCTGTTCGATGGTGGACAGGGTCAAACGGCATATAGTGGAGGGGGATGTCTTCCAGGTCGTACTGTCCAACAGACTGGAGGCAGATTATGAAGGGAGTCTTTTCGATGTATACCGCGTTCTGCGTACAAGCAATCCGTCGCCGTACATGTTCTATTTCTCAGGATGCGACGTCGAGATCGCGGGCGCATCTCCGGAGACATTGGTCAAACTCGAGAACGGTACCCTCCACACGTTCCCTCTGGCAGGAACACGTCCACGCGGTGATACGCCGGAAGAGGACGAAAGGTTGGAGGCCGAACTCCTATCGGATGAGAAGGAACTCGCGGAACACAATATGCTGGTCGATCTCGGAAGGAACGACCTGGGTAAGATATGCAGATTCGGGAGTGTAAGAGTCGACAGATATCTTTCGGTCGAGAGGTTTTCACATGTCATGCATATAGGTTCGACGGTATCCGGTATGATGGATGAGGGCAGGGATGCCGTCGATGCGATAGATGCGATTCTGCCGGCAGGTACGCTGTCGGGTGCACCAAAGCTCCGTGCGTGCGAGATAATCAATCAGCTAGAGAACAACAAGCGTGGCATCTACGGAGGTGCGATAGGGTATCTGGGATTCAACGGGGACATGGACGTCTGCATCGCGATAAGGATAGCCTTCAGGAAGAACGGGAAGGTCTTCGTTCGTTCGGGAGCAGGGATAGTTGCGGACAGCGTCCCGGAAAATGAATACGAAGAATGTATGAACAAAGCGAAGGCAGTGATCGTCGCTATCGAAACAGCCGACGGAGGGGTGGATCCATGATCGTTCTGATCGATAACTATGACAGTTTCTCGTACAACCTCTATCAGACGGTCGGATCGTTGGATCCGGATGTTAAGGTCTTCAGGAACGATGCCATATCCGTGAGGGAGATAAAAAG
>JBAYAO010000012.1:0-24144 GCA_041669745.1 Candidatus Methanomethylophilaceae archaeon
ATGTTGTGCCAACGCTTCTTACAGGACCGGAGGAGAAGATAAGGTCTGAAACGAGAAGGTATATCGATGCATGCAAAGAAACAAGTTACGTCTTTATGAGTTCATGCTCACTTCATAGAGCGACGCCGATCGACAACGTCATGATAATGATAGACGAAGCCAGAAAATACAGTCTAATAGATCAAAGGTCTTGAATATATTTCATCAGAAAAGACCTTCTTATTTATCGATTCCATACCTTTTTCATCATCTGAATGGAATACGATGCAAGCATCAGGATTTATTTTCTCGATCTCCGAGGAAACACGTTTTTTCTGTTCTTCAGATAAATGCTCATTTTTCCGTACAACGATACAATCCGACTCGAATATAAGGTTGAAAAGCTTAAACTCGTCCGTGAGGTCCTTATTGATACCTTTCACGGGTATGGTGGTGTAGTCCATGACTGTGATCAAAGGCCCAACCGTAACAGAATCCTTCTTGAACATCACAATTGGATTTAGAACGGGTGCGGATGTTTCAGAGCAGAGGCCTGGAGGTTCTGTCATTATCAATCCGAGGTCATTTGCATCAAGCATCTTTTCGATCCTGTATCTGTACTGACGAGGACGGGCACACGGTGTCCTTATGGGGAAGCTGTCCACCACTTTACAGAGGCCATCGAGTTCTCTCTCGGATTTTTCGTTGTTGACGATAACCCCTGTTCGACCGGTGTCGATCCCATCTAGCAGAGAACGTATCAGTCTGGTCTTTCCAGATCCGGAGAGGCCCGCTATCATGACGACCCTTGTTTTCTCATCTTCGGTCATAATCCCTCACTGCCTCTATCATGGTTTTTACATTCCTTATGGGGAGACCTCTGTTGAGCGAGCACGAGCATGTGAGCACATAATCCTCTTTTCCAAGAACATCGAGGAAAATGTTGGTGTCTCTCGTTATGCGTTTCTCCGGCCCCATGAGAAGGGTTGTAAATGCATCAACTCCGCCGAGGATGGAGCACTTGTCTTTCGTTTGTTTCAGTATTCCAAGGGGTTCATTGTTTTCGGCAAATTGAAAACCGTCTATTCCCGTTTCTATCGAGTCCGCAAGTAGGTCTGCACGATCGGAAGTGGAAAATGTACCGTGTGGATGAAAAACGAGGGGAAGCTCCAGACCATGAACGAATCGGGTGATGTCACGCATATGTGTCAAGGAGTATCTCCTGAAGTCCTTGGGTCCGAGCATATCGGGATTATCGGAAGCTGCGGCGATATACACCGTGTCGCAATTTTCAGGGCCTATGAATTCTATCGTTGATTTCATTACACGTGTGGAGAATTCCGTGATAGCGTAGGCGATATCCGGGTTTATCATCGTGTCCATGAGAAAGGTCTCTATGCCTCTGAGATTCCCTGCCGTGTTGACGGGGCCGCTGATGTTCATCACTACGGCGAGATCGGGTGCTTTTTTTCGAACGATACGATAAGAATCCCTCATTCCGATAAGTAACCTGTCTCTGATATCGTCAGGATCGTGTTCATTCATCTTTGTGATATCATCGAATGGAGCGCCGGAAAGATACGGTATTCCATCAGATGGATATTTCGTGATTCCACCGAATGCTTCCAGGCTGTATGTGTGGATACATCCCACGACAGCATCCTGTCCCAGCGTATTCTGAAGTGCCAGCACACAGCGCGCAGATTCCCTGGAGTCATATTCCTTTCCAAACACAGCATCCGTTGGCGTATTGTTGACATCGAGTCCTAAGGTAAGGTCTCTAAGGAAAACGGGTGTCCTTTCGGAACCTCTCATCAGTATTCTCGAAACGAAATTTTCCCTCGGTGTCATCTCGTCCTCAATGGTCTGGCATCATAATAAACTAATTGTTCTATGACGGTAGAGATTCTGATGGGAAGGTCGATATTTTGCCTTACCCAAACCTTTTTATTGTACGTTATTTTACCTGGCGATTAACCACACGGGCCCATAGCTTAGCTTGGCTTGAGCGTCCGGCTGATAACCGGAAGGTCAAGAGTTCAAATCTCTTTGGGCCCACTATTCTCTTTTTAAACTGTACCTGCAGCAGAGGCTTATCCTGAATATTTGATCAAATTCGATAAAAAATTCGAGGGGATTCTGTCGATGGGTCAGAAATCATTATATCCGCAAGAGTAGATAGAAAAACGGGTATTATAAAATGGTCGACGTTCTGGATTGTAAAGGTCTCATGTGTCCTATGCCCGTTGTTCAATTGGCAAAGAAGATAAAGGCAATGGAGATAGGTCAGGAGCTGGAGCTGGTTTCTGACGATGTCGGTTCCAAGGAAGATATACCGGCCTGGTGTCAAAGGACCGGTAACCAATTGATCGGGACGGAAGAGTCGGGTAAGAATTACACATACCGCATAAAGAAGCTCAAGTGAAAAAGGAAAGGAGACGGTCTCTGCAGGTCGGGAAAGAAAGTATGGATCTTGGTTTACATTCAAGAATGGATTCCACGGAGTGATGACAGATGGACGAGACAAAGAAAGTAGCAATAGTAGTTTCCGAGTGCTCTTTTGATAAGGGCGTAATGGCAATGATGATAGCAAACACAGCGGCCAGTATGGGAATGGAAGTAAGTATCTTCTTCACATTTTTCGGACTGAATCTGTTAAAGAAAGGTGCTAGACCGAAGCTTCCGGGCATGTACCGTTTGTTTACGGGAACCTTTGAGAAGAAAATGTCAAAGGTCGGCATTCCTCAATTCGGTGACCAAATGGATATGGCCAAGGAGCAGGGTGTGAACATATACGCATGCAGCACGTCCATGGAATTGATGGGCGTCAAAGAAGAAGACATCACGGAAGGCGCGAAAATAATCGGTGCCGCGGGCTTTCTGAACATCGCTGCGAACACTGATATGCAGTACTTCATTGGATGATAACTTGACCTCTACACTATTCATCCTGTTGAAATCGCCATATGAATATCATGATCTGGACATGATTGGGACGTTGAGGGGGGACCGATCGGGGGCGATATTATTCGAAGACGCGGTCCTGTTCTCGGTCTACGACGAAAGAAGAAAGGAACTTCTGGATATACTCGATGACGTTTTCGTCATCGATGACGATCTGGAAGCGAGAGGATTCAAAGGCAGGGCCGGTGAGGGGACGCAGGTCATAGATTATCTGCGGGCAGTAGATCTGGTAATGGAGGAATACGATCAAACGATCACATTGTGAGGCGGACAGTATATGGGAACATTGACTATACAGGTAAGATCGGGCACGATGATGAATATGGACCCCAATGTGGCGATAAAATTGACCGAAGCAGCGATGGAAAGGGGGCACAAGGTCAATATATTCTGCTACGGAGAGGGAGTAACGTTTGTGAAAGCCGGGCAAAATCCGAAAAGATTCCTCAACGTGGGTGAGAAGATCGAGAAATTGGCTTCTTTGGGAGTGGAGACTGTGGCGTGCGAAACATGTTGCCAAGCACGCGGTATACAAAGGGGGGAAGAGGTCAAAGGATCCAAGATAGGAAGCATAACGAACGATTTCTCACGCTTCGTCTCGGAAAGCGACCGTCTCATAACACTGTCAAGGTGATTCAATGGCTCAAAAGATAATCGTATTGATAAGGAAGCCGCCGTATGGAACGGAAGAGGCATTCGCGGGAGCCAGATTGGCTTTGGGCGGGCTTGTGAGCGGTGTGATCACTAATGCGGACGTTCTTCTGATGGAGGATGGTACGCTCAACGCGACCGATCTTCAGAATCCGGAGGCGATAGGGATGCCACCCAACGGAGAGGCGTTACAGGACATTATCGATATGGGGGGTGAGGTCTTCTGCGTGAAAGAGGACCTGGATCTCAGGATCGGTGATGCAAAGGTATTCGACGGCGTTAAACTGGTACACCGGTCGGATGTACGCGGCATAGTGGATAGATATCAGTTCGTCAACACGTTCTAGGATATCACTAGTGTCGGAATCACGATGCATCCCACGGTCATTGCTTCTTGTAGCTGAAGACCTCTCTCCAGAATTCAGGGGTCAGTATCACCAGGGCGGTGGTGATCTCCATACGTCCCACCCACATTATGAAACAGGAGAACAGTTTGTCGAAGTCCGACATACCGCAATAACTTCCGAACGGACCGAATTCATTGATGGAAGGACCGGTTCCTGTGACAAGGGCCACAGTGGTGAAGAACGATCCGGATACGTCGATGCCTGAAAATGCGAAAACCAATGTACCGATCACTATGGTGATTACGAAAAGCAATGTAACCACAGTTGCCGCGTACACAGCATCATATCCCACACTTTCCTTGTCGTATTTCACGTCAAATATCGCGTTTGGATGCAGAAGTTCGCGAAGGTTATTTTTTATCGCATGAACGATGATAATCATCCTGGAGATCTTGGTTCCTCCGGATGTGGAACCTGCAGATCCGCCTATGAACATCATAATCGCAAGTATGAATACAGTCACCGAAGGCCACAGCAAAGAATAATCGACTGTGGAAAAACCGGTAGTTGTACCGAAAGATACAATGGTGAAAACGATGTCCTCTAAAACTTCCAATTTTGATGCCCACAATTCGTCATTGACGAATATCGCGAAGGAAATTATAGTGGAGACCAGTAAAAACCAAAATATCATGACCTTGAATTCCTGATTGTGCAGATATGTGGATGGTTTTTTCTGATATATCGCCTTGAAATGGACATAGAAATTCGTAGCACTGAGTATCATGAAAACGATCGCGGCCAATTTAACAGTCCATGAAAAACCTGCCAAGCTGTCGTTCTTATTCATGAAGCCGCCTGTAGAGATCGTACCGAAAGATATGGACAGGGAATCGATGAGATTAACCCCCAGTATCAGGAACGTGATGACGAATATCCCAGTAAGCACGACGTATGTTATGATGAATTGTTTTCCGGCTTTCTTAAGACGTATGAACAGATTGCTATTGCCGGATCCGGAGGTCTCGTTCTTCAAGATCGAGCGGCTGCCCGGAACAACGGTGGACATGACGAACATAAACATTATCACGATCATGATACCGCCTATCCAGTGTGTGAGAGACCTCCACAGCAGAATACTCGTCGGCCATGATTCGATATCGGACATTATAGATGCGCCGGTGGTGGTGAAACCGCTGGTTGATTCAAAAATCGCATCAACGACACCCATGCCGGATACAATATAGGGTACGATACCGAACAGGATAATGGTGAACCAGAGAACAAGCATCATCAGCAGCTCATCTACCGGACGAAGATGTGAAGGTATCTTGAAAAAGAGAATAAAGAAGCCAGACATTGCAAAACCGAACAAGATCGGCCACAGGAAAGGATAGATGTTCTCCTTGTTGAGGACTGCAAGTATGAGACAGGGGATCATCAGGAGGCTCATACTCAATATAACGATACCAAGGGTGTATATCGAACGACTTTCCCATCTGACAAATCTTTTGAGAAGATATCCTTTTCTCAT
This sequence comes from Candidatus Methanomethylophilaceae archaeon, assembly GCA_041669745.1. Lineage (GTDB taxonomy): Archaea > Thermoplasmatota > Thermoplasmata > Methanomassiliicoccales > Methanomethylophilaceae > JBAZDV01. The sequence continues at coordinate 5,476 of JBAYAO010000012.1, forward strand.
GGAGACCCCTTTTCTGTGGATGAAAGATAGCAATCAATGGTGAGTGGAAGAAGAGCACATACTGGGTCGTTTCGTAAAGAGATTCATTGTGAAAACGAACGTATTACATGCACGAACATCGTCTTGTTGAGCATTGATCCTACGGACCTGAACATTATTTTGGTACTATTTATATGATGTTATCCGGTATAGAGTCACATGGGAAATAAGTCCATGTTAGTTGCTTAACACGAATATCCATTTGGGCGATGGCGAATATTGCCTATCTAAGACAGATGCCCTATCATCGCGATACGTAATCTACAAACGTATTTTAAGACACGAGGAGCCGTAACCGGATTCCAACCTCGATATCCTACTCGACTATGTACATTCACGGGTCTACAGTCGTTTTATAGCTATACAGTATTACGTTCGATTGAGGTTTGAGAAATGTATTGTCCTAGGTGCGGTAAAGAATTGAACGATGGGGCATCATTCTGCAGTTCTTGCGGTTATAACATAATTGCAGATTCCCCTCCGTCCGCCAACAATCTGAACACGATGTACATAGCGCCCCAGAAGAGCACAGGCGTAGGGATCGTTCTTGCATTCCTTATTCCGGGGTCTGGACATATGTACGCGGGTCTTATAACTAAAGGTATCCTGATATTCATAGGATTCGTTATCATGAGTTGTCTGGGTTATTTGTTCCTGTTTCCCTGGGTGTTTGCAGTGGTTATATGGCTGTGGAACATCTACGATGTGAACAGTAAGATCAACGAATACAATTCATACGTGAGGAAGAACGGAGATCCGCCGTGGTGAACATCCTCTTCCCAACCAGTATTTTTATCCAGAATTACGATTATCGCGAGGGTTTCATGCTCTTGTCGCCATTATTCTTAAGGGCGTTGTCCAACGTGAACTTGAATATGTCCTCGTTTTTACCGAATGATTCAGATGATACGACCTGATAATCCTTACCGGTATGTTGTTTCAGGGCGGCCATCAAAAAGCCCTGTGTAAACCTGCCGACAGTCCTTGCCGGAGATTTTTTAAAATCCGGACCGCTTTGCAGTGTCAGTGTGAGCGGAATGAACGTAAACACATTCAGTTCTCCGATGTCCATATCGGCGAAAAACGTTTTTATTTTTATGATCAACTCCTCGACGGTGTTCGATTTTAATTTGTTCCTCATTGAATCTGCTAGAGACATACCTATTCTTTCGAATGTAGGTCCCAGATTCAGGCCGTCGCCTTCGTAGGAAAAAAACATGTACAGCAGTATGTTCTTGTAGAACTTGTTCGGATCTTCCGTGATTATGCTGAGAATGTCTTTTGCAGCATTTTGTGATTCCAGATCGGGGTCTTGGGAGGACGCGATCATCTTAGAATCCGTTCGATAGTATATTTTTCGGTTGTCCGTGGGATCGGGGAAAGAGGTGATAAGATATTCGTCGGTCATCTTTGTGAGATTCGTTGCCAGCGTGGATTGTGATATGCTCATGTTACGGGACAGGTCGGCAAGTGTAAGATTGGATGATCTCAACTCTTTCAGGATGCCCATCTGTATATCGCTTGTAAGCAACGCAATTCCGTTCTTGGTAAGGAAAAGTTCGTATTCATTTTCAGAAACGTATTCTTTACTCACGGTGATGTCACCCATTTTTGGGTTTATATAGATTGTCAACTTTCGCCATCCGAAACAGTCAACGTTGTTATCAGAATACCAAAATGATACTTTCGTTACATCCGGAGCAGTATGTGGCGGCTCGTTAAAAAAGAGATCAGCAGCATCGGGGCACTGCCTCTAAGAAATTTGGAGGATACTACTTGGGCGTAAATTAAGATTCCCGGCAGAGCTTACCGGGATTATGACAGATCGTAATCTCTTAAGTCCGATCCAAAGTCCGTCGCGAAGAGGAAAACCACGACCTGGCTCCTTTTCCTGTTATCGTGCAACATGGATCCATCTTACGTCCGTCATCAGTTCTCTTTTTTACTTTTGATGAAATCGGTTCTCACCTCCCTACACTATAGACATTGTTTTTCTACTATATATAATACATTATTTACGATATTCGTAATATAAACGATAAATAACTACATATTTGGTAGTGTTAAAGCAATTTATCGAATAGTACTTTTCCAGAATGGCAGATCATCTTCACGGTTAGTATCATGTCTCTGTTACAAATTTATCTTCAGTTTTACAAAATGCAGTTTTCCGTCGTGATGTGGTATTAGATGAATCCCTCATCTGCATTCGTGGCTTTATGGATGATTTATATCACAGTTTACAGATAACCGGGTGTGGGATTATGGATGAAAAGGATATGGCCCGCAGTCCTGATGCGGATTATGAGATGGCGGCGAGGTACGAGGTCGGACAGGGTGTGGAACCGGACTATATAAGAGCTGCTGAATATTACAGAAAGGCGGCAGAGAACGGACACGCCGGGGCTCAGTGCGGTCTCGCAGGCATGTACATGGCAGGTAAAGGGGTCGAAAAGGACCATCAGGAGGGCATAAGACTTTTCAGGCTTTCCGCGGCTCAGGGATTTCCAGAGGCGCAGTTCAATCTCGGTATGGTATACTGGGGAGGTTACGGGATTGAACAGGATTACGATAAGGCCAGAGAATGGTTTCTGAAGGCTGCTGAAAACGGCAATCTCGGTGCCACGGTAGAACTCGGAATGATCTATTTCTACGGTCAGGGTGTCAAGACAGATTTCGAAGAGTCGGCGAAATGGTTCCTCAGATCTGCGAAAATGGGTGATGCGCTGTCGCAATTCAAGATCGCTTTCATGTATGAAGAGGGCACGGGTGTAGAAAAGAATATGGCGGAGTCGGTGCGCTGGTACAAAGCATCAGCAATGCAGAATATTCCAGAGGCGCAGTTCAAAGTCGCTGCATTCTGTTACGAGGGCGCGGTTGTCGAGAAAAATGATGAGGAAGCATACAGGTTGTACACCTGCGCTGCGGAGGCTGGTTTGATACCGGCCATGTTCAATCTTGCCATGCTATACTATTCGGAGGATACGGATGAAGGTTATAAAAATGCCTTCAGATGGTACAAAAAGGCTGCTGAACAGAACGATGCCGATGCGCAGTTCTTCTTAGGTCGAATGTACCTCGAAGGGAAAGGGGTGCAGTCGGATATGAGGGAGGCGATGACGTGGATGAGGGTCTCGGCGGATAACGGCAACGAATATGCGAAAGAGATAATCACTCATGTCGAATAGAAACACTGAAGATCGGCAGAGTCTTTTTCATTATATACGATGGGACCGTTTATCCGCTCACAAATTGAACAAAGTCCTTGCGATCCCCCTTCGGGTTGGTACACATGTCGTCATACAGCACCGGCGGCACATTCTCTGTCATGGATGAAGTTATTCTTCAATGGCACCGTTGCACATCATACCGGACGGTACATAATATTCCGGATAACGGATAAGCGTTAAATTTGTCGCGCATCAGGGATGTTCCCGTCACGGTACACGACTTTTCTTTTCCCTCCGCACAAGGGACCTCAGCAGATATACGACCGTACAGTTCCGACGAATCCCATTACCGTAAATGATCACAGTCTTTTGAATGGGAAGTGTTTAAGAATACAGTACAGGATTACAATGCCAGTGATGGAATGAAGACCGATCTTGAGATTGCTAGTGAAGCAAAGGTTAGGACAATAGCTGATATTGCCGCAGACATCGATATTCCGGCGGAAGATCTGGTTCCCTACGGCAGATATATTGCAAAAGTACCGATCTCAACACTGTCGAGATTCAAAGACAGACCAAACGGTAAACTCATTCTCGTTACAGCTATCACTGCAACTTCTGCCGGAGAAGGAAAAACGGTGACGACGATAGGTCTCATACAGGGAATGAGTAAACTCGGAAAAAAAGTGGTAGGGGCGCTGAGAGAACCCTCGATCGGACCGACGTTCGGTATAAAGGGAGGGGCGACGGGCGGAGGCTATTCGCAAGTATACCCAATGTGGGACATAGACCTTCATTTCACAGGCGATATTCATGCGGTCAGTGCAGCTCACAATCTGCTTTCGGCCATGACCGAAAACCATATTGCAAAAGGCAATGAGCTGGGCATAGATCCGACGCAGATAACTCTTAAGAAAGCGATCGATATGGATTGTCGCGAATTGAGGAACATCGTGGTCGGACTGGGTGGAAAGTCATTGGGGGGCGTACCGCATGAAAGTGGTTTTCTCATTACATCCGCATCGGAGATATCTGCGATTCTTGCGCTGTCATCCGATTTTGATGATCTCAGGGCAAGACTGGAGAAAATAATCGTGGGATATTCGTTCGGTGGAAAGCCGGTTACAGCAAAGGATATCGGTTGCGTAGGCGCTATGCTGGTTCTGCTGAAGGATGCGATCAATCCAAATCTGGTGCAGACACTGGAGGGACAGCCGGTATTCGTTCACGGATTTCCATTTGCGAACATTGCGCATGGTTCAAACAGTATTATCGCGACCAGAACAGCACTCAAATTAGGTGACTATGCGGTCACAGAGGCCGGCTTTGCCGCCGATCTAGGTGCGGAAAAGTTCATGGACATCGTATGCAGGCAGGCAGGTTTTTCACCAGATTGCGTTGTGATAGTGGCATCGGTACGTGCATTGATGATGCATGGTGGTGCTGATCTGAACGATGGACCTTCAATGAATGGAAAAACACTGGCATCGGGTTTCTCAAATCTGGATAAACACATTTCCAATCTCAGGATGTACGGAGTTCCGGTTGTAGTGGCCATCAATCGTTTTCCAGACGATCGGAACGAATATATAGATCAGGTCAAGGCGCACTGCGAAACCCTGGGTGTTCCGTCGGCCGAATCAGACGTCTTCCTAAGAGGCGGCGAAGGTGGAAAGGCGCTCGCTCAGAAAGTCATCGATACGATGGCCGCAGAGAGCTCTGATTTCAGATTCCTCTATTCACTGGATAAGAGCATAAAGGAGAAGATCGAGACAATCGGAAAATCCGTATATGGTGCCGCAATGGTGAACTATCTTCCAACGGCGGAAAGATCGATCAGGATGTTGGAAGATGCGGGATACGGTAGTCTTCCGGTATGCATAGCAAAGACGCAGGCATCTATATCTGACGATCCTAAGCGCAAAGGAGCACCTACAGGGTGGAAATTGACGGTCAAAGAGATTCAGATCTCCGCAGGTGCCGGATTCATAGTTCCGATATGCGGTCAGATGACACTCATGCCCGGTCTCCCGAAAGTTCCCGCGGCCACTTTCATCGACATGGATCGAAACGGACACATCGTCGGGTTGAAATGAGTCTCGTAGCAACTGTTAAAATTCCGTAAATGTTAATGAAGTACGGGGTTGCCGTAAAGTGAGGGGACGGGGTTGACTGAAGATTATTACGTAGGTATAGACCTAGGAACGGTCAACAGCTGTTTGGCTTATGTGGATCAAAGGGGCGAGGTTAAAGCGGCCTACGGAACTGACGGCAAGGACATCCTGCCGTCAGTCGTGCTTTTTACCGATCAGGGCAAGATAGTCGGTAACAAGGCGAAGGAATTATCATCAAGGGACAACATGAATTACGTCGTTTCCGGTTTCAAGAGACAGATGGGAACCGGTTATACGAGAAAGATCAACGACAGGTCGTATACTCCGATAGAACTCTCTGCCATAATCCTGAAGAAACTGATTTCCGATTTTGAAAAAACAAAAGGTTTCATGGTCAGAAAGGCAGTGATCACCGTTCCGGGGGATTACGGGGATATAGAAAGGAATGCCACACTGGGGGCTGCGAGGATAGTTGGTATAGAACATGCGGAACTGCTCAACGAATCCGTTGCGGCCGCACTGTCGTATGGCATGGGGCGCGGAAATGCCGTCAACAGGACGATCATCGTTTACGATCTCGGCGGAGGAACGTTCGATGCCACCGTCCTGAAGATCTCAGACGGAAATTTTCGGACGCTCTCACTGGAAGGAAATAAGAATCTGGGGGGAAAGGACTGGGACCTCCAGCTGGCAAGCATAATTCAGAAAAAAGTGTTGGATACCGCAGGTCTCTCGGCGGAGGACATAGAATCGGATGCCGTGTTCAGGAAAGACGTCATGTATGAGGCCGAGAAACAAAAGGAGTTGCTCACATTCCAGGACAGGGCAGTGAGTTCGATCGATGTCAACGGTATTCCGATAACATATACCGTCAGGAGGGAAGAGCTCGAGGAGGCGACGGCTTGGTTGATGGCGAAGACCATTGAGTTGGTGGGCTATGCACTGAGGAATGCAAAACTTCAGATGAACTCCATCGACGAGATCGTCCTCGTGGGCGGAGCGACACTGATGCCCCAGGTCATGAGATCCCTGGAAGACGCGTATCCATCCACCAGTATCCAATTTTTCGATCCAGAACACGCGGTGGCAAGAGGTGCTGCGATATACTCCGAGTCCGTCTTCGGAAAGAGGGATATCAATGTAGTCAGTGTACTGAGCAAGACATTCGGGATAATGGCGGGCATAGACGGACAGGAAAAAGTGTGCAACATCCTCTACAGGAATGTTCCGTTGCCGATGGAAAACACACTGATGTGCAGACCTAAGAGGGATGAGCAGAAGGACATCGAGATAGCGGTCTATAAGTCGAATGCGAGGACGGGCGATGATTTCATCGATCCAGAGAAGGCAAAACTGGTATCAAAGTTCGTCTTTCCATTGCCAGGCAAGGTATCCAGGGGAAGGACCAGACTGGCTGTGAGATTTGCAGCGGATGTGGAAGGAAGACTGAGGGTCTCCGTGGATTGTAACGGAAAGGTAGTCGACTGCGATCTTTCCGAAGGCGTATCGCTTTCAGAGAAGGAGATCCTCGAAGCAGGATCGAAGTTAGGGGGTGTCGTCTGATGGATCGAGCGAATGGACAGCAGTTGTATGACGAAGGGCGTAAGATTCTTCTGGGCAGGGAAGACGAGTCTGTCAAACACGGTATTGAATTGATAAAGAAGGCCGCGGAAACAGGGAATCCATATGCACAGAATGATTATGCTAAGATGCTGTACAACGGGGACATGGTCTACAGGGATGTAGTGACATCCCACAGCTGGTTTGTAAAGGCCGCCGAGCAGGGTATAGACGAGTCCCAATACTACGTCGGCCTTGCGTATTACACTGGAAATCCAGTCAACAGGGACCACGACGAGGCGATGAGGTGGTTCATGCTCTCTGCCGAGCAGGGTTATGCAAAAGCGCAATACCATGTTGGTGTGTGCTACTACAACGGATACGGGGTCTTCAAAGATTACAGGGAGGCACTGAGGTGGTTCATGCTCTCCGCGGACAGAGGATTCTCCGGTGCACGCGTTGCATTGGGTGATGCATTCTCGGATATCAATAATCCCGAACGCGACTACAAACAGGCATTCCGGCTCTACAGATTGGCGTCAGATTCAGGAGATTCCGATGGTCATTACAAGCTCGGACTTGCATACTACAACGGCAAAGGTGTCCCGGCGAATTATATAGCAGCCTCCAAACTGTTCAGGAAGGGTGTGGAAGCGAAACACTACGGATGCGTATACATGCTCGGAAAGATGTATGAGGAAGGTCAAGGGGTGGAGGCAGATCATAACAACGCGATAAGGCTGCTGTCTCAGGCATCGCTCAACGGTAATAGGGATGCGAAGATCCTTCTGGAGGAGATGTCCTCCAAAGAGAAGGGAAGGATCAGGAAAATAGAACCGGCGATAATATCGTTCCCAACTTCGGATACACCGGACGTCATCGCAAAGGTCAAGGGTGCGGAAAGCGGCGTAGGAGGTCTGTTCGGATTTTTTCGTAAGAAAGAATAATGTATTCTTTAATACATTGATGGTACAAAAAGTACATGTATTGATATATCATCGTTCCATTCATGTACCTCAGCGATATTCATGATGACCCGCGACCAGTTCAGAACAATAAGCGAGGAGCTGTCCGTTATCAAGGACAGAAGTCCGTTCTACAGGCGGAAATACGAAGGTATTGACCTATCCGAGATAAAGGACATGGAAGATTTCAAGAAACTTCCATTGACTGACAAATATGAACTTCGGGATGCCTATCCCCTTGGGCTCCAATCGGTTCAGGACGAAGATGTCGTAAGGATACATTCGTCATCCGGTACAACGGGAACGCCGGTCATAATCCCATACACGAGACAGGACGTCGAAGATTGGGCAGCGATGTTCGAACGCTGTTACAGAATGGCGGGAGTGACGGACCTTGACAGGGTACAGGTCACACCCGGTTACGGACTGTGGACGGCAGGGATCGGTTTCCAATCGGGCGCTGAGCGTCTCGGTGCCATGGTCATTCCAATGGGCCCCGGAAATACGGACAAGCAGATCAAGATGATGGAGGATCTCAAAAGCACGGTACTGTGTTCCACGTCCTCGTATGCGCTGTTGTTGGCAGAGGAGATAACCGCACGTAAAAAGAAGGAAAACATACATCTAAAAAAGGCACTGATAGGTTCCGAACGCTGGGGAGACAAGATGCGCGACCGCATCGCGAGGGAACTGGGAGTGGAGCTCTATGACATATACGGTCTCACGGAGATATACGGTCCAGGAATAGGTATCAGCTGTGGGAACAACAGCGGGATCCACTATTGGGACGATTATGTGTACTGCGAGATAATCGATCCGAAGACCGGAAAAAATGTCCCTGACGGTGAATACGGCGAGCTGGTGATCACAACACTGAGAAAACAGGGCGCACCGCTCATAAGATACAGAACGCATGATCTTACGCGCATAATCCCGGGGGAGTGTGTCTGCGGTTCCGGATTTCCGCGCATAGACATACTCATCGGACGTACCGATGACATGGTGAAGGTAAAAGGTGTCAATATATTCCCGGGGCAGATCGATGAGCTGTTGAACGACATCGATGGTGTGAGTAGTGAATATCAGGTTATAATCGACCATCTGAACGGGAAGGACATCATGACGCTTTTCTTCGAGACAGGCATCGATAGGGACGGATATGAAAAATTGGAATCTATCGTACGTGACAGGTTCAAAGGGAGAATAGGCATAACTATCGTTCCGAAGGCGGTACCGATCGGAGATCTGCCGCGTAGTGAGAAGAAGTCCAATCGTATCTTCGACAACCGTTACTGATCATCTTTTCGTGCCGCCGATCATCACAAGATATGCAAGCAGTGCTTCCAACTGGATGCGTTCGTTGCTTCCTTCGACTATACGGAATTCGATCTCACCGGTTTTGTCCATAAGTCTGACCTTTTCCACGTCTGTGATGCTGAGTTCGAAGAAGGAAGAGTGGATCTGCTTTATTATATCCTGTCCCGATAGGCCGTACATTATCATAATCTCATCCAGGTTGTCTCTGGCGCCGACGAAATTTCCGGAAAGTGCTGTCTCCAGCATCTTCTTCACTTCTTCCGGATTGGCCATCCCGGTCGTTTGATAGATCGTATCTATGTCTATCGGCTTATCGAGAGATGCCGCCACCTGAAGGGAGTTCACTGCGCGTCTCATATCGCCTCTGGCAACATGAATCAGAGCCTCAAGAGCATCATCGTCGATCTTGACATTTTCGGAATCTACTATCTTACTCAGGAATTTCCTTATATCGTCCTGCGTAAGGGGTTTGAACCTGAACACCGCGCATCTGGATTGAATCGGATCTATGATCTTGGACGAATAATTGCACGAAAGGATGAAACGGCAGATCTTGGAGTATTTCTCCATTGTCCTTCTCAAAGCTGCCTGTGCGTCAGAGGTCAGGGCGTCTGCTTCATCCATGAAGATTATCTTGAACTCTGCACCGCCCAGGGGTGCCGTTCTGGCGAATTCCTTGATTTTGCCTCTGACAACATCGATCCCCCTCTCGTCTGAGGCGTTCAGTTCTATGAAGTTACCCTTCCAATCATCACCGAACATCTCTCTGGCCATAGCGAGGGAGCATGTGGTCTTTCCTGTTCCTGCAGGTCCGGTGAGTAACAGATGGGGCATGTTCCTTGATGAGACATAAGCTTCAAGTCTTTCGACGGCGTGCTTTTGACCAATGACATCTTTGAGATTCTTCGGTCTGTATTTCTCGGTCCAAATTTCATTCATCGGAATCCTAACACAGCAATAGAATCAACGGACATAAAGTTTCGCCACTGTTGGAAGTTGAGGGTGAATATGATTATCAACGAATAAATCATACCATGTAGACATGAAGATCTTCGATGTCTACAAACTGGCCATTGAAACGGGGATCAAAAACGATCCGCGACCCAAAAAAGAAGTGGACCTCGTCATCAAAGATGCGAAGGACACATTCGAAAAGATGGATGCGGACAAAAAACCCTATTACGATCAGGAAAGACTTTGGAATCCATACGCGGATTCGCGTTTTTCTTGGGGCAACAGGGATTCCGATGTCGAAAAATTGATGTGGGGCATAGATATAGGAACGGGAGAGGTGCTCCTTGCGGATAGACTCAGAGAAAAAGGGGAAAGGATATCCGGTATCGTAGGCCACCATCCGTTAGGATTGGCGAAGACGTTTTTTCCAGAGGTTATGTGGATGCAGGCTGAGATGTATCACAGCAGCGGCATACCTATAAATGTCGCGGAAGGTCTGATAAAGCCCCGTATGTCAGAGGTCTCTCGCGCCGTTATGCCGTCGAATTACAATCAGGCGGTGGATGCAGCAAGGCTTCTGAATATTCCGATAATGAATGTCCATTCTCCTGCGGACAACTGTGTTCAGAAATTCCTGGAAAATGAATTCGAAAGGAAACCTGCGACGTATCTAGGGGATATTGTGGATCACCTCATGGAGATACCGGAATTTCAGATGGCATCCAAGTGCAATTCTCCTCCGAAGGTCGTCGTCGGGGATAAAAAGGCACATGCCGGAAAGGTTATATTCAAAATGACAGGCGGAACATCTGGCCCCAAGGAGATATATGAGAAGATGGCCCTGGCGGGCGTAGGGACTGTGGTGGGAATGCATTTTCCGGAATCGCATATCGAAGAGGCGAGGAAACATCATATAAATCTGGTCGTATCGGGGCATATGGCATCGGACTCACTCGGAATAAACATCATAGCCGACGTATGGCAACAGCACGGCATCGAGATAGTTCCGTGTTCGGGTTTTATCCGTGTGAGTAGGGGTTAAGATGTTAGGTCGCGCATCCGTCATCGTCAAGGACAGCAACAAGCTTTCATTCGATTATGTTCCGGTCAGGCTTGTCTGCCGTGAAGAGCAGACGAAACGTCTTTCAATGCTTTTTCGCACCGTCATAGAGGACGGAAGGTCGGAGACGGCATTCCTCACGGGCAGTGTAGGTACCGGAAAAACAGCGACTGCGAAAAGGTTTTGCGCGGATATGATGCAGTACGGTCTGAAGAGCAATGTGCCTCTCGATTTCATCTTTGTCAATTGCAGGCAGAGAAGTACCGAAGCGGGAGTCCTTCTACAGCTGATAAGGCATTACGATCCCGGATTTCCGGACAGAGGATTCTCATCCTCCGAGATGATGAGGACTCTGAGAGGAAGGATCGATAAGGACAGGAAAAGGCTCGTGATCGTGCTGGATGAGGTCGATGTGCTTCTGAAGAAGGGCTCTGTGGATCTGATATACCAGCTTTCAAGATTCAGTGAAGAGAGCATCAATGTCACGGTGTCGGTATCTTTGATACTTATAGCGCAGGAATATGTTCTGGATCGTCTGGACGATGCGTCACTGTCCACTTTCAAGAGGACGAATGCCATACGTTTCAACAAATACACAAGGGATGAGTTGCGCGAGATAGTGGCTGTACGCGTTGAGGAGGCATTGGTCGCGGGCGGAATAAAAGATGATGCGATAGACCTGATCGCCGACATCTCGTCTGAATACGGTGACGCCAGATTTGCCATAGACCTCCTGGATAAATCTGCACGTATAGGTGAGGAAAAACCGGACGGAATCATCACCGCTGAAGAGATACGTGCAGCCAAAGCGATGATCTACTCTGTTGTTACTGAAAGCAAATTAAGCAATCTGGATCAGAATCACATGGTCACGCTGTTGGCCATAGCCAGGTCGATAAAGGCGATGTCATATGTCCAGTCACCGGCTGCAGAGAAGACGTATGCCGTGGTGTGCGAGGAGTATGGCATAACAGCGAGGAAACACACGCAGTTCTGGTCATATGTTCAAGACCTGGAAAAGATAAATCTCATAGTTACCAAGACAGTGTCAGATGGCAATACAGGCGGAAGGACGACCCTGATATCACTGCCGGATATTCCCTCAAAGGTATTGGCAAGAAAGATCGAAGAGCTCATGGAATGACCGCAAATCCTATATCCTCGGTCTCTGTCACACGGCTGTGAAATGCGATCTCTGTCCGTTCGATGCCGTCACGTATATTAGATACAACGGTTCGCATCTTTGTTCCGAGCATTTTAAGGCATATGTGGAAAGAAGGGTCAAGCGGGAGATCAGAAAACAGGTCGATCTGAAGCCGGGTGATGTGATCGGGGTCGCCGTATCCGGCGGAAAGGACAGCATGGTCACATTGCACATGCTCGATAGGATCCTGAACCATAGGGACGACATCGAAATACATTGCATCACCGTTGATGAGGGTATAAACGGATACAGACCGCCGAGTATCGACATTGTCAGGGATTTCTGCAGGAGCAGGGATATCCAGTTGCACGTCGTGTCTTTCGAAAAGGAATTCGGGTTGACAATGGATCAGGTCGCACCCCTTTCGGTAGACAACACACCGTGTACGTATTGCGGCGTGTTTCGCAGGAAATGTATGAACGATGTCGCTGAAGAGATAGGGGCGTCATATCTTGCCACAGGCCACAATCTTGACGATGTGGCACAGTCGATAATGATGAATTTTGTCAGGGGAGATGTAGAGCGTTTGGCCAGACTGGGTCCGCATAAGAAAGTGCAGCCGGGGCTGGTCCCCAGGATATATCCGTTGAGGATGATACCCGAGAAGGAATCCCTGCTTTATGCGATGGTCGCGGGGATCAGATATCACGACGGGACGTGTCCTTACTGGGAGGCGGCATTGAGGAATCAGTATCGTGAGATCATCGACGATCTGGAGATGAGGTCACCGGGTTCAAAGTTCAGTATCGTATCATCTTACGACAAGATCCTCCCTATGCTGTCGAATTATGTAAGACCGGCAGGATTGAGAAGGTGCCATTGCGGAGAACCTACACTAGGTTCGGAGTGTAAGGCATGCGAACTCTCAGAGAAAATGAGAAGGAAGATCAGAGATCCTTGAACGGAACCAGGTCGCAGCATGTACATTCAAAGCACATGGTTTTGAAGGACCTCGTGTCGAGATCGTACCTTCTGAATATCTCTTTCTGTTCCTTTGCGAGATAGATCATCCTTTCAGGTGTAATGGGCGCTATGTCGTCCAATGCCCTGTGAATGCCCTCTTTGTTGACAGGTGTTTGTTTCAAGGCCCTCAATCCGGGCGCCACGCCCCTCATGCCAAGCCTGACCATGATCTCTATCAGATCGTCATCGCTTTCGCCGAGGCCGTATATCACATTGCTCGTCACGGCGCCCTTTCCGAATACGGATACGGCGTATTCCAGCATCCTGAAGATATTATCGTAATCCAATCCAGGACAGACCTTTTCGAAGATATCCTTTCGGGCTGCCTCGCAATTGATCTTTATCTCGGTGGCTCCTGCATTGTGAAGAGCATCTATCTGTTCGGTGGAATCGACATAAGGTTCGACGCCGATAGGCGTCTCTGGAAACGCGGCCCTAAGTTTCCCTATGCACGAAACAAAACGGTCCACGGTTTCCTGAACGCTTCCGACAACACCGCTTGTAAGTGCGATGGATTTGATCTTTTGTGTTTTCGATGCTTCCTCTATCATATTGACGATCTTCTCATCTGTGAGGTCCTTGGTTATGTTTTTGTCAAGAAGTGGCGAGGTGCAATATGCGCAATTGTAGATGCATCTCTGATCAAGGTTGAAGAACGCTTGCTCCGGACAATGAAATACCACAGGCTCGATCTTCACTTCGTATAGGAAAGGTTTCCCCTTTCTGGTGATGAAGAGCGTACCTCTGTCACTGTGCAGCTCAAAATCGCCCTCATCATAAGACACGGTCTTTTTCACCCTTACGCCGTTGAATGCAAAAACAACGGAGCGGGTTCCCGCTCCAGGGCCGGCGGTGGACCTGGAGATCCTCACCGGGACCTTGTAGTCCTTCGGCAATTTTACGGAACCGCCGAGAATAAGCTCGGCTTTATTTCTAAGAACTACATCTTTTTCCATTTTGCTCCTTCCGTCGAATCCTCGAGCTGGATTCCAGCCTTCATCAGTTCGGTTCTGATCAGGTCCGCCAGGTCATACGCTTTGCGCCTTCTCAACTCTGTGCGGAGATCGATCAATATGTCCATCACCTTATCCATCGATCCGTCGGATGTCTCATTGTCGGGCAGAATTCCCAGGATTCCATTGAATTCGTCCATCAACAGAATCATCTGTTCCGCATCCCCCTTCGACAGGGTCCTGTCGGCCATGGCCTTGTTCGTCGCTCTCGCCGTGTCGAACATGACCTCGATCGCGCCGCGGGTGTTGAAATCGTCATTCATATTCTCTATGAACCTTTCTCTAGATGATGCAGCAAGGTCTGTTACGTCTCCAGCTTCGGGTGCGTTCTTCACGTACGACTGCAGTTCACGGTAGTTGTTCCAAAGTCTTCTCAGTGCACCGGTGGCTTCGTCGAATGCCTCCTCTCCGTAAACCAGAGGGCTCATGTAATGGGTGTTGAGGAAGTAGAAGCGGATGGCGTATTTATCATACCTCTCGGCCACGTCCTTGACCCTGAAGAAATTGCCCATTGACTTCGACATCTTTTCACCTTTGACCTGAAGCATACCGTTATGCATCCAATAGTTGGCCAGCGGTTCCCCTGTCACAGCTTCGGTCTGAAGGATCTCGTTCTCGTGGTGCGGGAATATGAGATCGTTCCCGCCGCCATGGATATCTATCCTGTTCCCGAGGTGGCGTCTGATCATCGCAGAGCACTCGATATGCCACCCTGGTCTTCCTTTTCCCCAGGGGGAGTCCCACGAGATCTCACCGGGTTTCGCGCTCTTCCACACGGCAAAGTCCATCGGACACCTTTTGTTCTCGTCCGGTGATATACGTCCTGAGGATTCCATATCCTCCAGTCTTTGATTGGTCAGGCGACCGTAGTCATCGACCTTTTCAACTGAGAAGTATACACTTCCGTCGGATGTCACATAGCCGAATCCGTTGTCGATTATCTCCTTTACCATTTGGATGATGTCATCCATGCTTTCGCTCGCCTTGGGATATATGTCGGCCTTGCTTATGCCCAGTTTGGTGATGTCCTCAAAATACCTGCGTATGTATCTGGCGGACAATTCCAGTGCATCGATCCCTTCCTCATTGGCCTTTTTTATGATCTTGTCATCAACGTCTGTGAAATTCGTCACATGCGTGACATGATAACCGCAGTATCTGAGATATTTCGCGACCATATCGAACACGATCATACTTCTGGCATGTCCCATGTGGATGTCATCGTAAACGGTCACCCCGCACACGTACAGCTTGACCTTGCCTTCTTCTATCGGTATGAACTCCTCTTTCCTGTTGGTCAGTGTGTTATGGATCATCAGGGACATAATATTTCGAGAATCCCGTACTTACGTATAAAGATTGACGGGAAAAGAATCGTTGCCGGAAGCATTATACATCGCTGCGGTCGTTCTCAAGCTCTTCGATACGTTTTTTCAATTTGGATATCTCGATTTCCACCTTGGAGAATTCATCTCTTACAGGATCGGGAAGGTCATTATGCTTCAATTCAGATTCGTTGTTAACGCCTTTGCGTTTGATTATCTTGCCGGGAACCCCGACGACGGTGCAATCGTCAGGCACATCCTTGAGAACGACTGAACCTGCGCCTATGCGCACATTGTTCCCTATGGTTATGTTTCCGAGTACGGTTGCGTTTGCGCCCAATACAACGTGATTTCCGATCGTCGGATGTCTTTTGCCTTTGTTGAATGATACACCGCCCAAGGTGACCCCCTGGTACATGATCACATGGTCGCCGATCACGGCTGTTTCACCGATGACCACACCTGTTGCATGGTCTATGAAGAACGATTTCCCGATGGTTGCACCGGGATGGATATCGGCACCCGTTAGAGTATGCGCCTGATAATTGATCCTCCGGGCCTCATCGAATCTGCCTTCGATCCACAGTTCATGGCTCTCCCTGTACATCGACACCGCATGCAGACCGGTGTGGTACTTTCTCGCATCATCTTCAGAGTCGACAGCGGGATCGCACTCGAGAACGACCGCCAGATCATCAGGCAGGATATTCATGATAACACTCAATCAAACATCCCTGTACTTAAATATCTGTCCCCTCCGTCCGGCAGGATTGCTACAAAAGTCTTGTTCCTCTCTCCGGCGGCCAATTTCAATGCGGCGGATACGGCTGCACCGGATGAGATACCCGCAAAAATACCCTCTTCTCTGGCGAGTCTGCGTGCAGTATCTACAGCATCGCTACTTTTCACGGTGATCACTCTTTTCACGGCGTTTCGGTCATAGTTGTCGGGGATGAAGTTTGCGCCTATGCCCTGTATGTCATGAGGCCCTGTTCTTCCTTCTGTTATCAGCGGACTTTCAGCCGGTTCCACACCTATAACCTTAGCATCGGAAGAAAAGTCCTTCAATGCCCTCCCGATGCCCGTCACGGTTCCGCCGGTGCCTATACCTGCCACCACATAGTCCACTTCAGGAACATCTTCCAGTATCTCCCTGGCCGTTTGCACGTAATGAGCTGCGGGATTGGCAGGATTCCTGAATTGCTGAAGTATGAAACCATTTGTCTTCTCTGCAATTTCATCGGCAGTTTTCAGGGCACCGGCCATGCCTTCTTTTCCCGGTGTCAGTACAACATCGGCACCGTACGCTTTCATCATGCTGATGCGTTCCTTGCTCATGGTATCCGGCATTACGATCACGACCTTGTAATTCCGAACGGCGGCGACCATTGCCAGGCCGATTCCCATATTTCCGGATGTCGGTTCGATCACGGTCCCGCCTTTTGCGAGAAGGCCCTTGGACTCTGCATCGATTATCATAGATAAGGCGGCCCTATCCTTGATGGAACCCCCTGGATTCTTACTCTCCAGTTTCACATACACTTTCGAAGACAATCCCGCTGTCAGCTTGTTGAGTCTGATCACGGGTGTGTTGCCGATTGCCTCAAGGATGTTCCCGTACATCATGGGTCGGCAATCGCACTGTTCCGTTATTAATTATTGTAAAAAGAAGATGTTTCGGAATGGAGTTCAGTGCTTTCCGCAGGTACAAGTGTGCTCCTCTTCATGATCATGATGGTCGCATTCTGTATCAGGATCGTACCGAAGATCGTTTGATATCAATGCATTGATCTGGTCATCTGCGTTTCCCGATACTCCGGGATACACTTTTATGCCTTCGCTGTCAAGCATCTCCCTGGCGCCTCCGCCGATACCTCCGCAGATCAATCCGGATACACCCAGGCTCCTGAGGTAACCGGCAAGCGAACCGTGGCTGTTGCCGTTGGACCCTATGATCTCCGACGAAACGATCTTATTGTCCGTTATCGTGTAGACCTTGAATGATTCCGTTCTTCCAAAGTGCTGGAACACTTCTCCGTTATCATATGTCACCGCTACTTTCATTCTCTTTCCTCTTTTTCTGTAGATACGCAAATCGGTCTACTGATCGATGTAACAATGTTAATGTATTTGGTTTTAACTGACTTGAAACAGGAGACATCAGACGTATAGACCGAAAAAATGAAATTCGGGTTTGCAAAATATGTGATCGATGCATCAAAGCATCAAATTCGCGGATCTCAGCTCGGCGGCGATCTTGTCCACCGCACGGATGACATCCTCGGGGATCTTCGCTCCGGTGCAGACCATCTTCCCGGATCCGAAGAGGAGCACGACCACCTTGGGATCGTCAAGTCTGTACACGAGCCCAGGGAACTGTTCCGGCTCATATTCGACCTTCTCGAGACCAAGGGTGATGGCCACCGTGTTGAGATTAATCTCCTGTTCGAGATCGGACGATGCGACGATATTCTGAACTTCGATCTTGGGCTCGATCGTTATGAAGATGTTCGCCTTCTTGAGGTCCTCCTTGACCTTGTCGATCGCGATCCTCACCTGGTCGCGATTCTTTGCGCCGGTACAGACGACCTTCCCGCTCCTGAAGAGAAGCGTCGCAGTCTTTGGGTCCTTGAGTCTGTAGACGAGTCCCGGGAACTGCTGGGGGTTGTATTCGGTTCCGTCAAGTGCAGTCTCAATGGCATTCAGGTCGAGTTCCTGTTCGAGCGAACTGGATGCGACAACGTTCTCAATAGTCATTTTGGCCATCGATTCACCTGGACCTCCGTATTTAAAGGGTATTTAAATAGATTTTCCTTATCGGGTCTTTTCCACAAAAAATGTCTCTTTCGGAACGGTCGGTACCTCAAGAAGGGAAAAAAGGGTCGGGAGGGAGAATTGAACTCCCGTATGAGGCTCTGCAGGCCCCCACATGGCCACTATGTTACCCCGACATCCGGTTCCTCCAATTTGTCTATGCTATTTCAA
>JBAYAO010000013.1:0-23132 GCA_041669745.1 Candidatus Methanomethylophilaceae archaeon
TCCGTTCGTACATCCGAACCGATGCCGTTAACGGCATGGAGGTCGCCATCGCATTGAACGAGGATCCGGCCCAGGTCTTCAAGACCCTTGTGACCATGGGCAGATCCAAAAGATACTATGTGTTCATGCTTCCGGTGGATCGAGAACTTGACCTGAAAAAGGCCGCCGCCAGCGTGAATGAGAAATCCGTTGATATGATAAGATCCCGGGACCTCCTGCAGCTGACGGGCTATATTCACGGAGGGTGTTCCCCACTGTGCATGAAACGACCGTTCAGGACCGTGATCGATTCGTCTGCCGAATCGCAGAAGATTATATTCTTCAGTGCTGGAAAGATAGGATATCAGATAGGTACAGAACCTGCCAATCTGAGAAGGGTCATCGGAATAGAGACTGCGGATATCGTCAAAGAATCTTCCTTGACCGATCAGGTCATCCGTTGCAATGCCGCTAGACAGTGATGCGGTCACGTTGCAAATTGTCAAGGTTTAAAAGCCTGCGACGTGATGCTCATTCATGTCATGCAACAACAACAAGAAGTTCGGCGAGATGTGCTCAAACATGGGAGGTTTCGCACCGGATACTCTGAAGGCGATCAAGGAACTGAATCCGGATTTCATAGACCTTCTGCATGAAATGGATGAGGTCATGGTCACGGACGATGCCCTGGATAAAAAGACGAAGAGACTGATGGCCCTCTCCTGCGTTGCCGTGAGGATGTGCGAGGACTGCATATACGCGCAGGCAAGGGTTGCGAAGAATTACGGTGCAACGAAAAAGGAGATCCTCGAATCGATACAGGTGGCCGTGCTCATCGGCGGCGTTCCATGCTGGTCTGTCGCCAAGAAGGGGATTGCGAAACTGTTCTCGGAATGGGATGAGTGAATCGAAGACAGTTGCCATCACGCCTGCTCTTCGACGTCTGCGCCAGAAGATATAGAGGATCCGCATGGGATCCGGAATCCTTCATGATGAACGGATCAGGTAGCCTGTTAGACAGTCGGACGGGCATGCTCTATATTCTGAACACCCGCTTCCGACCGTACTTTTCTCTCGCCTCCCGGATGCTTTTCCGCATACCGTTCGAAGATTCCAGTTTCTGAAGGGACATCCGTGATGATGATGCAGCGGCCTTCATCAGAGTCTGCCGTGCATTTGTCCAAAACGGTCCGTATGACGTTTCAGACATCGTTCCGTTAGAGATACCCCATAATGTCCGTTCGGATCTTCTACGGAACCAATCACTCCGACGACACTTCACAGTACGCCTTGAGGTACATGAAAAATGAAACTGGAAAAAGTTTGGTCTGGTGCATCAAACGTACAGTGGATCCATAACGTTATGCGATCCGATCAGTATCAACTCAGGCTCTGAATAGACGAGCTCCCCGTCGACGATCGTGTATGTCTGCGACGCTTCGATCATCAACCCACCCACGGCATCGTTGCGTGCATCCAGCATGACCGCGTACATGCAGACGCTGTTCGTGAACTTGTCATCGACCATTATGCTTGATTCGTTATGCAGCACCCACAGGACACTTCCGTCCTCGGTGAGTAACTTATCTGCTCCCAGCACCGTACCGTCCGACCTTACCCCGTAGATGCCGTCGATGAACACGACTCTGTCTCCGTTCGATACGGTGAAATTGATCGTGTAGTATTCCACAGCCATACCCGAAATCACCTCGGTCGAATCGGCTACCTTGGTTATCACAATCTTACCAGGCAGATCGGTTGCGATACTGCCCGTATCGTCATACGTTTGTATCCATCCGACAGCCTCTATCTCGGATGTCCTGCCGACCGTACTGCTGGTTCCGAATATCCCGAGTTCGAGATCGCGGTCCGTGATCTGCAACTCGATGTACATGAAACCCTCCTCCGCCGGATAGGAGGAGACCAACCCTTCCGAGACTATATCGAAACGGTATATCGTTTTGTCATCGGAATTCGAATACAACGTCAGTTTCTCGCCCATATACGACATCATATCTTCGACGTACCTCTCGCATTCCACGTCACCGTAGACCGTAGACAGCGTCTCTGTTCCCGATGATGATACGTCAGGCGCAAACGTTTCCGCATCGAGATACACCATATACGGCGCACTGTAATCCATCTCCGTGATGCCGTCTGTGGCTATGACGCTGGACTCGAACGAACAGCATAGTGTGTCACCGCTCCGGTACAGCACCGTGAACACCATATCGCCTGAGACCACCATGTCCTCCATCACGACTCCCTCGCCGTCTGTAACGTATCCGCTGGCAGAGTACGTGTATACCGCCTGAGGCTGGACATCTGAATCGTTGTCATCGCTTTCGTAGATTATCGTCGCACCCATGACAAGAACTATGACCAACGCCAATACGTTGAACTTCATGCCGAAGGTCCTTTTGGAACTGCTTTCATCTCCCATGTGCTCATAATCTGCGCTGTAGATTTAAATGATATTGGAGAAGCGCGTCCAACCGGTGTACGATAGAAAGGATAAAGTACGTTCCTGCCGAATAATCGCCGGGTTTTTCTATGGGCAAGACAAAAGGACAAGAACTGGAATCGAAGCTTCTCTCCAAGCAAAAGAACATCGGTGAAGAAGACTCAAGCATACTCGGCAGATCGATCGAATTCTGCGAAGGATACAAGAAATTCCTAACGAACAAGACCGAACGCGAGGTCGTTGAGTACACCATCCCGTTATTGAAGAGCAAAGGTTACACGGAATATGTCCGCGGTACTGAATATCCTGCGGGAAGCAAGATATTTTTCAACAATCGCGGGAAAAACCTCGTGATGATGACCATCGGCAGCAAAGACATATCCGAAGGATTCCGCATGGGTGCTAGCCACATAGACAGTCCCAGATTGGATTTCAAACCAAATCCCTTGTTCGAGGATGCGGATATGGCGTACTTCAAGACGCACTATTATGGCGGCATCAAGAAGTACCAGTGGTCGACCGTCCCCCTGTCGTTACACGGAGTAGTGAGTCTCAGGGACGGATCCAAGGTGATGGTGAACATAGGAGAGGATGATGATGATCCGTCTTTCTGCGTCACCGATCTTTTACCGCATCTGGCGAAGGAACAGATGAAGAAACCCGCGACGGAAGTACTCTTGGGAGAACAGCTCAACATACTGATAGGATGCTGGCCCTACTCCGACAAAGAAGTCACACAGAAGGTCAAACTCAATGTAGCGAATATCTTGTTCGAAAAATACGGCATCGTCGAAAAAGATTTCCTTTCAGCAGAGTTGTGTGCAGTGCCAGCCGTCACACCGAAAGATCTCGGTATGGACAGGGCCATGGTCGGAGGCTACGGCCAAGATGACAGCGTATGCGCCTATGCGAGCCTGATCGCAGAACTGGATTCGAAGAACCCTGCATACACCACCGTCACCGTGTTTGCGGACAAGGAAGAGACCGGATCGGATGGGAACACCGGCATGGGTTCTTGTTTCCTGAGAGATTTCCTCGAGGACTTCGTTTCTGCGTACGGCCTTGAGATACGTCATGTGCTGGAAAAATCCGTTTGCCTGTCATGCGATGTCAACGCTGCATTCGACCCTGCGTTCAGCGACGTGTTCGAAAAGAACAACGCCTCATATCTGAACCACGGAGCAGTGGTATCAAAGTACACCGGCGGAGGCGGAAAATATTCAACCAACGACGCTTCGGCAGAAACGATGAGACTCGTGGGCGATATCCTTGACGATGCGAATGTGACATGGCAGGTCGGTGAACTCGGTAAAGTGGATATCGGCGGAGGCGGAACGATTGCGATGTATCTGTCCGCACACAACATCGACACCGTGGACGTCGGGGTTCCGGTACTGTCGATGCATTCGCCGTTCGAGGTCGTCTCGAAGGCCGATGTCTATATGATGTATCTTGCAGTGCACGCATTTTACAACAGTACGCTCCGCAAGTGAACGCGGAACCATGGTCCAGGTCCTTCGGAACGGAACCTGAGGATGTCGGTGGAGTGCGGGGAGTGTCCGGTTATCCTGCAGTGGCACCATACAGAGGACCTCTGGACCATAACATCGCTGACGACCCGGAGAACGGCATGGTTGCTGTTGGCCTGAGATCACGTCGGTTAGATATCCCGGCCAGTTGTCTAAGACAATGAATACGGTGCGGTGGATGCGACCACCAGATGCCCTTTACGACGGTAAAAGCCGGAACATTGAACCGTTCAGACGGACTCCGGATCGCATACGTGCTCTTTGACTTCAAACAGGACCCCCATATCTCCAACGGTTGAACAATCTGGAACGTCTCCTCCACACCTTCCGACCGTTAGGACCTTCGCTTTAGGCCGAGTGTACAGAAAAGCAAACGGTTTAAGGATAAAGGTTTTAATCATACCCATCATGTCCAACGCAGAGGCGGATGTATGACTGTAAAAATGGCCGTTCCGAATAAAGGCAGACTCTATGAGAGGACCGTCGAACTCCTGCTCAAATCCGGTCTTGACCTCGGAGAAGACTGGGGAAGAAAGCTGTATGTGAAGGCTGTGAACCAGGATATAGAGATCGTATTTGTCCGCGCCCAGGATATACCTGAATTCGTCAACTCTGGCTCGGTTGATTTGGGTATAACGGGACTGGATCAGGTCGCGGACTCCGGATATGAGATGGAAAACCTCCTGAATCTGGATTTCGGACACTGTCGACTCTCGGTTGCCGTACCAGAGGATTCGGGTATCGGTAAAATCGACGATATCGAGAACGGAACGCGCGTAGCCACTTCCTTTCCGGGAATAACGAAGAGGTTCTTCGAATCAAAAGGAAAGAATGTCAGGGTCGTTACAGTGACCGGTGCAGCCGAGATAATGCCGTACATGGGTGTTTCGGACATCATCGTAGATCTTGTCTCAAGCGGTACAACCCTGAAGATGAACAGACTCGTCGAGATCGAGACGCTCGTGAATTCTCAGGCGATAATCGCAGCCAACAAAGATTCCCTGAGAAGATCGAAGGACGAAATAATCGATTTCGTAGATTCCATAGGCAGTGTGATCACAGCGGAGACGAAAAAATACCTAATGGCCGATGTTCCGTCGAGGGAATTGGACCAGATCACGAAGATGTTCCCTGGCCTCGAGGGACCGACAGTGATGAACATCTCAGGCAGAGATGACATGATGGCCATCCATGTGGTCGTCGACAAAAAGGATGTTTACGAATCAGTGAACAAACTCAAAAAACTCGGTGCAAAGGGTATACTGATACTTCCCATCGACAGGCTGGTGCCTTGAAAATGTCAAGGAACATAATGAGAAGCACGACCAGAGGATTCACCAGGTATTACAATCCCAGTGTAGGCGATGCGATCCGCATGGACACTAACACGAACTCCTTCGGCAGCAACCCGGCTGCGATGGAATTTCTGAAAAAAGGCATCGACGACATAAACGGATACCCGAACACATACGCCGACGGACTCAGGGACGCGTTGGCAGACCTCTATGGTCTTGAACGGGAGAATTTCGTCGCCGGCTCTGGATCCGATGAGATCATCGACATTTCATTCAAGACATTCACAGAATGGGGCGATGTCACTACGGTCCCGACCCCGTCGTACACCCTTTACGACTACTTCGTCAAGATGAACGGCGGTAAAACCAACGAGATCGACCTCACCGAGGATTTTCAACTCGACGTGGATGCGATGTTGAAGGAAAAATCGAAGATGATGATCATCCCCTCACCTAACAATCCCACCGGGAACTGTTTCAGAAAAGAAGACCTCGAAGAGATGCTTTCAAGATATGAAGGGATACTGATCGTGGACGAGGCCTACGGTGAATATGCGGACGACTCGATGATCGCAAGAGTGAACGAATTCGATAATCTGATTGTGACGAGAACATTCTCGAAGGCGTATGCATTAGCCGGCCTCAGGGTAGGCTATTCCGCTTCTAATCTGGATCTGACGGAGATGATGAACTGTGTCAAGATCCCGTACTCCCTGAATAAAGTTAGCGAGGGCGCTGCGATCGCAGCGGTCAGGGACCAGGAATTTGTGAAAAGAAGCGTAAGAACCGTGAGGGAACAGAGGCCCATACTTGCGAACGGTCTCAGGAAACTGGGCTTTGAACCCTTCCCTTCCGATTCGAATTTTATCCTGGCGAGGTGTCCGATAGATCACAAGAAGATAACGGAGGGTCTGATGAGGAGGGGCATCCTCATACGTGACTTCGGTTCGAAGAGAAGAACAGAGAACTGCATAAGGACGACCGTCGGCACAAAGGAATTGAACGATCTGCTTCTGAAAAACATCGCAGAGGTGCTCGGCGAATGTCGTTGAACGTATCTTTGGCGGATTACGGTGTTGGGAATCTGCATTCGCTCAAGAAATCCTTGGAAAACTGTGGGGCGAATGTCACGGTCATCACCGACATGAGGGATATCCTGAAAGCGGATTGCATCGCATTTCCAGGTGTCGGAGCATTCGACAAGACGATGGAGAGGCTAGGCCCCTGCAGGGAGGAGATAAGGGAGTACCTCGAAACGGGTGTCCCGTGTCTGGGCATCTGCATCGGAACACAGATCCTCTTCGACGGAAGCGACGAGGGAGCGGCACCTGGTCTGGGTTTTCTCAAAGGAAGGGTCGTACACCTGAAAGCGAAGCAGATACCGCACATGGGCTGGAACTCGGTTGAGACGGAGGACCCACTGTTCGACGGGATCGATAACAGGTACTTCTATTTCGCACATTCTTACTGCGGCTCTCCCGATGATGCTTCTGTGATCAAAGGCATGACCGAATACGAGAACATCCGCATTCCGACCTTTTTCAGGAAAAAGAATTTCGTAGGGTCGCAGTTCCACCCTGAGAAAAGCAGCGTCTCAGGAATGAGATTTCTGATGAATTTCGTTAAATTCGCGGAGGATTGCCAATGATGATAATCCCCGCCGTAGACATACTCGACCATAGGGTCGTGCAACTCGTAGGTGGTGTACCGGGAAGCGAAAGGATAATCATGCCCGATCCTCCCGACGTGGCACGAACGTGGATAGAGAAGGGCGCAAAGTATCTGCATCTCGTGGATCTCGACGGAGCGTTCGGAAAAGAGAACAACATCCGTACGATAAAAGATATCATCAGAGCATCCGACGTCCCTGTGGAGGTCGGCGGCGGCATCAGGAGCGAATCCACGATCGAAGAGCTTATCGATGCTGGGGCAGACAGGGTGATAGTCGGAACAAAGGCCATAAAAGAACCGGAGTGGCTCGCGGAGATGGCCTTCAAATACCCTCAAAAGCTTTTACTGGCACTTGATACGAAAAATGGTAACATAACCATGAGGGGATGGCAGGAGTCCGCACCGGTAACCATCGATTCCATGTTCGACATCATCAGAGACCTGCCACTTGCCGGCATACTGAACACGAACGTCGATGTGGAAGGCCAGGGCAAGGGCATAGATGCCGAACAGACAGAGGAGTTCATAAGAAAATGTCCTCACAGGGTCATCGCATCCGGTGGAGTGACGTCGGAAGAGGATGCCATCATCCTCGACAGAGCGAAAGCCGAGGCGGCCGTGGTGGGCATCGCGATATATACTGGATTGATGAGACCTTGGGAATGGAGAACGCCGTGGACGGCGATTTCCTGAAAATAGAAGGATTATTAATACCAAATATGATTAACCCATCCTAACCGAGGTGAACCGATGAAGCTGCCCTGTGAACTGGTTGTTTTTGAATTGCTCCCGACGGCACGTGGAGAGCTCGCCAAAGAACTTGTCAAGGTTCACGGACTTACCCAAGCCAAGGTCGCTACGCTTTTCGGTGTGACGAGCGCCGCCATATCCCAGTACATCAAAGGACTGAGGGGCGGCAATCCCTTCATCGATCACAGCAGATTCCGTGACGATTTCTACAAGCAGATATCTGTCTCCGCGGAGAGCATGATGGGTGGCAGCGATCTCACAACAGAACTGTGCCTTCTATGCAAATTCATAAAACAGATCGGAATGCTGGATGAGATCTATGCCAATCAGGGTTCTAAAATTTCGCTGACGAAATGCGTAGAGTGTCCCCGCGACAACCTTGCACCGTAACCGTCCGACACATATCGAACAGCCGTATATGGGAGTCGGAATCGTCGGTCACGCCTCAGATCGATCCTGTGACTCGCCGTCCCAAGCACGATCACGCGCCGCATATTCTACGCCGTGATTTGCGGATTCGTCCCCTTCCTGCCCGCGAGTGCGCATACACGCGAAACAATACTTATATTGACGACATCCATAATGCCGCGTGGACATCATGGCAAAGAGGACCGCAAATATCGAACGTAAGACCCGCGAGACCTCCGTATTCACCGAAATGAATATTGACGGTACCGGAAAATTCAATGTTTCATGTGATATCCAATTCCTGAAACACATGATCGAGACGTTGGCGAGATACTCCGACATCGATATCGAACTTTCGGTGACCGGAGACAACGACCATCACGTGATTGAAGATACTGCCATCACGTTGGGAAAAACGCTCTCTAAAGCCCTGGGGGACGGGCCGGTCGAGAGAATGGCAACAAGGACCGTGGTCATGGATGACGCCATGGTTATGACATCACTGGATATCGTTGACAGGCCTTATGCCGAAATCGATTGTCCCGATCCACTGTACAGTCATTTCATGAGAAGCTTTGCCATGTCCGCAGGAATCACACTGCACATCGTGGTCATAAGAGGATACGATGACCATCACGTGATAGAAGCAAGCTTCAAATCGCTGGGTCTTTGCCTCAAGGATGCCGTTAGAAGACGTGCCAGCGAACTCAGTACAAAAGACAGGGTCGAGTTAAAGGGGTAGAAGAATGCTGACCAAGAGGATCATCCCCTGTCTGGATGTAAAGAACGGTAAGGTCGTCAAAGGGGTGAGATTCAAGAATCTAACGGATGTCGGGTACCCTCCGGACCTTGCCAGCGAATATGAGGAGCAGGGCGCGGACGAAGTGACGTTCCTGGATATCACAGCTTCATTGGAGACCAGGGATACCATGCTGGATATCGTATCGGAAACAGCGAGAAAACTGTTTGTGCCCCTGACGGTCGGCGGCGGTATAAGGTCGCCTCAGGATATGAGAAATGCCCTGAATGCAGGAGCTGATAAAGTATCGGTCAACTCGGCTGCCGTATTCCATCCCGATATGATTACGGAATGTGCGGAGAGCTTCGGAAGACAATGTGTGGTCGTCGCGATCGATGCAAAGAAGGACGGGAGGAGCTGGAGAGTGTACACGCATGGCGGGACAAGGCCTACCGACATCGATGCCGTGGAATGGGCGAAACATGTGGAGGACCTTGGCGCCGGAGAGATATTACTCACCTCCATGGATGCAGACGGTGTGAAAAACGGGTACGACCTTCCGCTCACCGCCGCGATATCCGATGAGGTGAACATACCGGTGATCGCCTCTGGCGGTTGCGGAAGCATCGAACACATTTACGATGTTTTCACACAAACCGATGCCGCGGCCGCACTGGCCGCATCGATATTCCATTACAACGAGTGTACTGTCGGAGAGGTAAAACGATACCTGAAGGACAAGGGGGTAACCGTCAGATGACCGAACTCAGATACGATGTGAATAAACTGATCCCCGTCGTGGTCCAGGACGGCATAACGAGCGAAGTGCTGATGGTCGCCTGGGCGAACGAAGAGGCCGTAGAACTGATGAAGACCACAGGATATACACACTTCTGGTCAAGAAGCAGACAGAAACTCTGGAAGAAAGGCGAAGAATCAGGACATGTTCAGAAGATCATATCCATACAGGCGGACTGTGACGGAGACACACTTCTGGTAAGGGTCCAACAGACGGGGGCGGCCTGTCATACAGGAAACCCCTCCTGCTTCTATGAGACCATCTACGGGGATGTCTCAGGGACATCTGCGATAATCCCCGATCTGAAACGCGTCATCCACGACAGATTGGAACATCCCGAGGAAGGAAGCTACACATGCAAATTGTTCAACGATGAAACGAGGATGTGCAAAAAGATCATCGAGGAAGCAGGCGAATTCGCACTTGCGATCAAAGATAAAGACGATGACGAGACCGCATGGGAGCTCGCAGATCTGATATACCACTCCATGGTCGCGGTGGAGAAGACGGGACTGTCCATGGAGAAAGTGTTCGAAAAATTGGCGGAGAGAAGACAATGAGGATAGACCTTCACACACACAGCATATTCAGCGACGGAGAACTGATCCCATCGGAACTCGTGAGAAGGGCCATGATCTGCGGACATGATGCGATCGCCATCACAGACCACGTCGATATGACCAATGTCGAATTCGTAGTGAAGAACCTGATCAAGGCAACGGACCTGTGCGAGGACTACATAAGGGTGATTCCGGGGGTGGAGGTAACACACGTACCCCCTGCTAAGATGGATGCCGTCATAGAGACCGCTAGAAGACTCGGCGCGGAGATAATAGTCGTTCACGGCGAAACCGTGACCGAACCTGTTATGAAAGGCACCAACATGAAAGCCGTGAGGAATCCGGAAGTAGATATTCTGGCACATCCGGGTTTTATCACCGAGGAGGAGGCACAGACGGCCGTCGACAACAATGTCGTCCTTGAGATCACAGGCAGGATGGGACACAATATAACGAACGGCCATGTCGCGAATATCGCGCGTACAGTCAGTGCCAGAATGGTCGTCGATTCGGATGCGCATGCGCCTGATAACCTGATGTCGGAAGAGACCGCGTATACGGTGGCACTGGGAGCAGGCCTGACAAAAGCCGAGGCGGACAGGGCGATACGTATCACGCCGTACGATATCGTAAGGGACCTTTGACCCTTTCATATCATTTTATACCCCTTCTTCCATCCGGTTGATATGGTGAAGATCGGAATAATCGGAGGATCGGGGATATACAACCCCGATGAATTCGAACTTATCAGGACTGTGTTTCCGGACACCGAGTTCGGAAAACCTTCGGACGAGATATCGATAGGAAGGATAAACGGCGTGGAGGTCGCATTCCTGCCCAGGCACGGGAAGGACCATCAGCACCCCCCTCACAGCGTTCCCTACAGAGCCAATATCGCCGCGATGAGGGATCTGGGTGTGAAGATGATCATCTCCCCTTGCGCTGTAGGTTCCCTCAGAGAAGATTACGAACCCGGCGACCTGGTCATAGTGGATCAGTTCGTCGATTTCACAAAGGGAAGGACGTACACCTTCTTCGACGACAGAACCGTCCATATCGGCATACCTGACCCGTTCTGCCCTCAGATGAACGATGTCTTCGACAGGGTGGCGAAGGAGATGGGCATCAGATACCACAGAGGAGGGACGTACGTCTGTATCGAAGGACCGAGATTCTCCACACGTGCGGAAAGCCACATGTTCCAGGGATTTGCGGACATAATAGGTATGACCGTCGTTCCCGAATGTCAATTGGCCAGAGAAGCCGGAATGTGCTACTGCAGTCTCGCCACCATCACAGATTATGATGCCTGGAAGGAGGAGACCGTCGACATCAGTATGGTCCTGAAGACCATGAGCGAATGCCTTTCGAAGATCACTCTGATGCTTGAGAAAGGATTGCCTCTGATAGAGGAACTGCCTGCGTGCAACTGCATCGATGCCGCCGTCGGAAGTGGCGCGATGGAGAAAAAATAGAATTTCCGGAAGAACCGGAAGATCTATTTCTTCATGAATTCCCTATATTCTCCGACATCCATCAGGATATCCTTTTCTGACGGATCCGCCATCTTGATGACCATCATCCAACCGTCGTCGTACGGAGATATATTGATGTTTTGCGGTGCATCGGCCAACAGACCGTTGACGCTGATCACCGTACCCGTGACCGGCGCATATATCGGTTCGATCGTTTTGACACTCTCCAGCGCTCCTATCTCGTCATTCATGGTTATCTCGTCACCTATGTCCGGGAGATCGACATATACGACATCCCCGAGCTCTTGCTGCGCATGGTCCGTCATACCGAATGTAACGTTCTCTCCGTCGACCATCATCCATTCATGCATCTCATTGTAGAGCAGCCCTTCGCGTACATCATCCATTTACATACCTTACGAACCGCATCTGAAACCGACAATATAAAGAACGTGCAGGACGGTGAAACGGCCATGCGGATCGTCATCAAGGGTACGGTGCAAGGCGTTGGATTCAGACCGACCGTGTACCGTATCGCGTCATCGCTAGGTCTCAACGGAAAGGTGTGGAATGACGGACCCGATGTCGTTATCGACGTGGACGACGGAAACGAATTGCTCCGGATCCTCAAAGAACAGCTTCCCCCCCTCGCGAAGATCGATTCCATTGAAACCGAGGATTACGGTCCCGATCCCTCGGTAAACGGATTCTCAATAGTGCCGTCGTCATATGGGAACGGGAGCGTCGGCATCCCGACTGACACGGCTATATGCGATTCCTGTCTGAAAGAGATCAGATCCGGAGGGAGGCGGAAGGGGTATGCGTTCACCACATGTACGGATTGCGGCGCAAGATTCACACTCATCTCCGGACTGCCCTATGACAGGAACAACACAGCGATGAAAGAGTTCCCGATGTGCGAGAAGTGCAGTTCGGAATACAATGACCCGACCGATAGAAGATTCCATCATCAGACCATATGCTGTCCCGAGTGCGGTCCGCGATACTATGTCATTGACAACGATGGGAAACGTATTGACGGAGACCCCATTCCTACATTCGCGAAGATGATCGACTCGGGTGCGATAGGGATTGCGAAAAGTTGGGGTGGGATGCATATCTGCACCACCCTTGAAAACGCTTCGAAACTTAGAAAATGGTACGGAAGGGAGCAAAAACCCTTTGCCATAATGGTACGCGACATCGATTGCGTGAAACAATACGCAAGACCCTCAAGGAAGGAGATCGAACATCTCACTTCCGAACATCGGCCGATTGTCCTGATGGAAAAAATCTACAGCGATCTGACAGAAACCATATCCCCTCGGTTGGACAACATCGGTGTCTTCCTTCCTTACACGGGGATGCAGTATCTCCTGTTCGACTGTTTGGACCACGATGCTCTCATCATGACCTCCGCCAACATCCCGGGTGAACCGATGATCCTCAACGACAAGGATGTACTGGAACTCGGCGCTGACGTGTATCTCCTGCACAACCAACATATCGTCAATCGTGCGGACGACTCCGTTGTGAGGACCTACAGGGACAATACCTTCTTCATACGGAAGTCCAGAGGACATGTTCCCTCCTTCATCCCAACCAAATACTCCGGTGCGGCAATCGGCATAGGCGCGCAGGAGAATCTCACCGCCACCGTATCATATGGCGGTCGATTGTATACCACACAGCACATCGGCAACGGTGAATCCGTGGGTGTCATCGAATATCTCGAATCGTCTACCGATTCTCTGATGGAACTGCTCGGTTGCAGACCGCAGGCGATCGCCATGGACCTGCACCCAGGGTATTCCAACAGGAGATACGGAAAACATCTTGCGGAAAAATACGATGCGGAACTTATCGAAATACAGCATCATTGGGCACATGCCGCATCTCTTCTGACCGAACATAACGTGGATGAGGCCGTGGTGTTGTCCATCGACGGAACGGGATATGGTACCGACGGGAATGCATGGGGTGGAGAAGTGCTCAGAACGGATCTTGATCGCTTCGAGAGGATCTCCCACCTGCAGAACATACCGCTTCTTGGCTCGGAAAGGGCTCTTCACGACCTGAGAAGATTGAAATTCGCCGTCGATTGTATCAACGGGGAGGACAACCACATCGTAAGTGATGAAATGGCGAATGTGATGAGAAAACTGATGAACAAGAGCATAAAGACCTCGTCCTTCGGCCGTCTCCTCGACACTCTGGCATTTACCCTGGGTGTATGCAGAACGCGTACGTACGACGGGGAACCAGCGATGAAGATGGAACCTTTGTTGGCCAGAGGCAGATTGATACCTGGCTTCGAAACCGAGATGAATAATGGGGAGATACTGACCGCACACCTTTTCGCCGACCTTCCGAAAAATGAAAAGAGAGAGGATATAGCGTACTCCATAGTCAGAAACGTAATCGATTCGATGGTGGACTCCGCATGTGACTGCGCCGAATCCAAAGGAATCGAAACGATAGGTCTCTCGGGTGGCGTATCCTACAATCGCCCCATCTGTAAGATGGTCGAGAACGCGACTTTGGGGAGAGGCCTTAAATTCATGACACATGATTGCGTACCCAACGGCGATGGCGGTATCTCCGTCGGACAAGCCGCAATCGCACTGAGGTCCTTGGAATGAACACCTTATTCGTACTTCTCGACGGAGCTGAGGATCATCCTATTCCCGAATTCGGCGGAAAAAAACCGCTGGACGTAGCCGATATGCCCTTTCTCGATTCGAGAACGGTATGCAAGGCATATACGACCGGCCGTGATTACACACATCTGTTCCTCAACGAGTTCTTCACCGGCCATCCGCCCGGAATGTCAAGGGCCGCATTGGAATCGATGGGGCTTGGCCTGAACATAGGTGAAGGTAGAACGGCGTACCGTTTGAGTCCCGCGGTCCTTTCTGAGGGGATGATAAACTGGTCATATCAGGCATCGGAATTCTGTGACGTTCTCGTACCCAAGGTGAAGGAACATCTCAGTATTCTCGAACGATATGATCCAGAGATCAGATTCTTCCTTAACGGAAGGGCCGTTCTCACGATGGAATGCGACGAGATACCGGATCTTCCGGCACCGCCCGTCCCTTCGCCGTTCGTAGAGGTTCCCGGTGACCTGGGGAAGATGGTGATGGCGGTCGCAAAGGACCTGAACGGCATAACCGATTATCCGTGGGGCTGCGGGCAGTTCACGGAACAGAGCATGCCGTTCAGGGACCTTGGTAATATGACCGCGATATCGGACAGCCCGACATCGTTGGGCATATGTGCCTCACTCGGCCATACGATACATCTGATCGAGGACATGGATGAAAGGTTTCCTGTGGCCAAGGATGCGCTGAAACACGGGAATGTGTTCCTCCATATGGACGAGGTGGATGAATACAGCCATCAAAGGGACCCTGTCAAGAAGGTCAGGACCCTGGAGCACATCGACAGGATGATGACGGAGTACTTCTCGGATACGGACAGGATAGTTTATTTCGTCGACCACGGCACATCTTCCATCACCGGGGAACACCTCCCTGTGAGGGTACCTTTCTGGACGACGTTCGATACATCCATCACCAACGGCGAGGATGTGAAACTCAACGGACTTGTACCAAGATTGCTGGAATGAGGATCACGGATCCTCGGACGCGATCCTTCTGAAGGTATCGTAATCGATGCTGTCCTCTATGCCACTGCTGAGTTCATCCAAATTGGCAATGAATGCCGATACGGCATCCTCTCCCTTCAGTTTTCCGCTGCCCATGGGCATGCTGTCCTCTTCCGGGAATTTAAGGTCCATGTACGGAACCGTGCCTATGTATTTCATACCTGTCAGTGTCTCTATCATGTCGATACCGCTCTTCAGAATGGATGGATCTCCCCTGAACCTGTTGATTATGAATCCTTTCAGGAAGTGACGATCCTTTTCGGGTATCAAACGCCATGTGCCGTATATGGCTGCGAATACCCCGCCCCGCTCGATGTCGCCGATTATCACCACCGGTATGTTCCTCTTCTTAACCAACAGCATATTAGCGACATCCCTTCCCATAAGATTCAACTCCACAGGGGAACCGGATCCTTCGCATATCACTATGTCCGAATTGTAATGCGCGTTGTCGTATGCCCTGCATACCTCATCTAGAAGAAGCGACGTGTCGGGATGGCATCCGGGCGATATGTCTGCCAGAGGATGCCCGTTCAATATAACCTGTATCACCCCTTTTCCAGACGGTTTCATCAGTATAGGATTCATTCCGACCGTGGGTTCTATACCCGCCGCCCATGCCTGGAATGCCTGCCCCATCCCTATCTCCTCACCTGAGGCTGTAACATATGAGTTCAGGGAGAGATTGGAGCCTTTGAACGGAATAACCTTCAATCCCTTCTTACTCAGACCTCTGCAGAACAATGCCACAAGAGTCGTTTTTCCAACGCCGGATGCCGTTCCCAGCAACATCAGCTTCATTTTTTACCCCCCATGAACAATCTTTCGAAGAGATCCATATCTATTGCCTTCTCGAATCCTTTGGCCAGTTTATCTATGTTGAGATTGACGTCCTCATCGTAATCCGTACATTCTCTCGGTTTTGGATCATTCTCATCCGACAGCATGGACATGAAATACCTTCTGAATGCAGGCTTCTCGAAAATACCGTGAAGATAGGTTCCGAATATCTTCTCATCCGGTCTTGACGCACCCTCATCGAAATCCCCCTCGACGAATGATTCGATATGGAACAACGGCCTCTCGCCGGAGACACTCTTCCCCATATGAAGCTCGTATCCTGTCACATCTTCGCCCGTGAGTATGAATTTCCCATGTTGCTGTATTGTCCTCTTGCTGTACTCGGACCATGTTGTTTCGATATCCAGAAGACCGAGCCCGTCAGAATCCGGAAAATCGGCATCCTCTATCCCGTTCGGATCCAGTAGCCTTTTCCCCATGATCTGATATCCTCCGCATATTCCAACGATCGGTATCTTTCCCTTGTAGGATATTACCGCTTTATCCAAACCGACGGTCTTCATCCAATTAAGATCCGACAGGGTGTTCTTCGTCCCCGGTATTATTATCGCGTCCGAACCCTGCAGATCTTCGGGTCTCCTCACGTAACGTATCGTCACGTCCTCCAACAGCAGGGGGTCCAGGTCTGTGAAATTGGCGATCCTCGGCAGTCTTATCACCGAGACCACCTTCTTTCCGGTACCTACCGAATCTTTGTCCCTGAAACATTCTGAATCCTCTTTCGGGAGTTTTATGTCCAGATGCGGAACGATTCCGAGAACGGGTATCCCCAGCATCTTCTCTATTCTGTTCGTGCCCTCCTTCAGACCGCCTGTCTTCCCGTACAGATTGTTGAATATTATCCCCTTGATCCTCTTCCTGTCCTTTTCCTTCAACAGTTCGACCGTTCCCAGAGCATATGCGAACGAACCGCCCCACTCCATATTGATCACCAGGATGCAATCCGCATCCGCCATTTCCGCGGCACGCATATTGGCAATGTCCATATCGTATATGTTTATCTCCGCTGGCGAACCTGCACCCTCCATTACGACGAAATCATATCTGTTCTTGAGAAAATCGATGTTCCGTCTGACGATGTCCGCACCCTTGTTCGGAACGAAATCCGAATAATACCCTTTGACATCGTAGTCCCCGTACGGAACACCCTCTGCTATGACCTGTGAAACGCAATCGCCCTTCGGTTTCAGCAATATCGGGTTCACATGATAGGAAGGTGATCTGATTCCTGCAGCCTTGCATTGGAGGTCCTGTATCATCGAGATCTCTTCACCGGTACGCGTGGCCCTCGAGTTCAGACTCATGTTCTGAGATTTGAACGGTGTGACGGAATAACCTCTTTCATTGAGCAATCTGCATATCGCGGTGACGATGATGGATTTCCCCGCATCCGATGTTGCACCGAGGACCATTATGGCCTTTCCCTTTTTGAAAAAACGCTCCTTCGACTCTCTGAAGATGTCTTCGAACCGCGGATCATCGGGTTCGGTTATACCAAGCTCCCTTATCCTCTTGAATACGTACTCTACGACGTCGTTCCTATGGATGAAGAGACAGGAGGAACAATCCCATACCTCCCTGTCTCCCTTTCGGGTGGTCTTCAACGCTCCCAGATCCGTATCGTTGCACGGATAGAACGGACAATAGCAGAAAGAACAGTTCTGCCCTCTGTAGTGACTTGGATGATACGGACAGGACAGATCGGAACCGATATTGCCCCTCGCGATTTCCTCTCTGACTTTATTGGTTATGCATCTCAATTCCCGTCTCTCCCTTGGCCCAGCATCGGTTTTCAACAAATGCCCCGCTGGTCATAAGAAGTTCTACCATATTATACTTCATCGCAGAGATAACTTACAATTGTTTTTATAGATATGGATATATAATCCAGCAATTGAGAAAAATAGCTATTTACGGCAAGGGCGGGATCGGCAAATCCACCATCTCGTCGAATCTTACAGCTGCACTGTCCGAACGCGGCATACATATCATCCAGATAGGATGCGATCCCAAACATGACTCCACCCGTCTTCTGGGAAGCGGCGCAGAGAATTACACCGTTCTGGATTACCTCAAGACGGTTCCGAGACAAAAAATGAAACTGGAGGATGTCGTCTGCCGCGGTTACGGAGGATGCTGGTGTGTGGAAGCCGGCGGTCCTGAACCCGGGATCGGTTGCGCCGGTCGCGGAATAATCTCGGCCTTCGAACTGCTCCAGGACCTTGGAATGGATTCCCTGCAAACGGACATAACGCTTTACGACGTTCTAGGCGACGTGGTCTGCGGCGGTTTTGCCGTTCCGTTGAGGAACGACTACGCAGACACCGTGTACATAGTCACATCGGGAGAGTTCATGTCCATATACGCCGCAAACAACATACTGCGCGGCACGGCCAATTACAACCCCGACAGGATAGGCGGACTGATCTTCAACAGCCGCGGAGAAGGTGAAGAGCTGGAGCGTGTGGAAAGATTCTCGAAGGCCGTCGGTATACCCGTAGTGGCTAAGCTCGACAGGTCGAAAGAATTTCTGGATGCCGAATGTGTGGGAAAAACGATAATCGAGACATTTCCGAATTCTGAGATAGCAGAGACATTCAGAACATTGGCGGACACCGTGATAAACGGAAAAAAGTACACTGCGAGATTCCTCACGGAATCCGATCTCGAGAGGGTGGTCCTCAAAAAATACACACCGAACAGTATCAAACGGACGTTCGAACCGAACAGATACGAGAGACCTGTCGCAAAACAGTCCTACTCCTCGAGGAACGTGGAACGCAACGAAGCACTCCACGGCTGCGCTTTCGCGGGTGCCTGCAGCGTATCCACGTCGATCACGGGACTCACGACGGTATTGCATTCGCCCCGCTCATGCGCTCAGTTCGCATTCCAAATTGCAGCGAATTCCGCAAAACGTTCTTCGATGTGCCATGAATCACCGTTGAGGTCCTATGCGGATCCGGATGTTCATTGCACCGATATGGGTGAAAGCACGATGATATTCGGCGGTACGGAGGACCTTGAGAAGGAATTGCAAAGATTGGTCTCTTCCGGAAAAGAGAACCTTGCCGTGATCACTTCGTGCCCTTCCGGGATAATCGGCGATGATGTCCGTGCCGCCATCGAAAATGTGAAGAACCGTGATCATAACGTTTCGATCGTACCGGTGATGGAGGATGGCAATATACACGGTGACTTCATGCAGGGTGTCATCGATGCCTCGATCAGCATCATCAGAACACTGGCCATCAGGGACTTGGAGAAAACAAGAACCGTGAATCTTGTTGGTGTGAAGACATTATCCACGAATTGCAGAAGGAATCTGGATACCGTGACAGACCTGCTTTCGAGAATCGGTATCGAAGTCAACTGCAATTGCGTAGGGGACACTTCCGTCGAGAGCATCAAAAATCTTTCGAGGGCTGATCTCAATATGCTACTGTCGCCTGACCAATTCGCCTACATGCTGAAATCCTTCCTGACCGAGGAATACGGTATGAACTTTGCCGAACATGTGATAAGGCCCGGTTGTGAAAACACATGCGCGTGGCTGTCAGAGGTGACAGAGCATTTCGGTCTGAAGGAAGAGACCGTGATCAGGGAGATACACGAAGAATTCCTCTGCCGCATGGAGAGGCTGAAACCTAAACTCAGGGGCTGCCCTGTGTATCTTCTGAGCCTGCATAAGGACATCGATTGGATCATGGAGACCATAAAATCCACAGACATGGTCGTCCAGCGGGCACTGGTGATCGACCGTTCAGATTATTCAAACGACTTCAGGATACAGAGCAGATATCCCGAGGTTGAATGTATCTCAGAATACAACTTGGAGACCATAAGGAAGGACATCTTGAAGAAGAATCCGAAGCTACTGCTCATACCGAGTAACATCCCTCTCGACAAAAGGATCGAGAGATGCTATATCCCGCTGGTACCCGATGTCGGTCCGATGGTCGGTGCTGATTTTGCCGAACAATGGATAAGGATTATGAGCGCCCCCGCAGAGGAAGGATGGAGGAAAGATGCAACTGAATGACCGCCCGGAGGGTATGCTCGGAGAATTGATCGCATTGGAAGGTGTCCGTGACGCGATGTCCCTGATCCATGGACCAACAGGATGCAAATATTATCCGGCCTCGTGTTCAGAGTCGCAATTCAAAACCAGGAACGTCGACGGTGCGAGGACGTTCGATCCGTTTCTGTACAACGGAGAGTTCTTCTTCTGTCAACCCAGGGTGCCCTGCACATACCTCGATGGAAGAGATTACATAATGGGCACCGGCGACAAGCTGGAGCGTTTGCTTTCGGTTATAGAATCCACCAGACCCGGAATGATCGGTATCATAAATTCCCCTGGTGCATCGCTTATCGGCGAGGAGTTGTCCTCTCTCGATTCCGAGATACCGCTGATCCGTATGGAGATGCCGGGTTACTCCAGACCGATAGGCGACGGATTCCAGGACGCATTGCTGAAGATATTGAAAACGTTCAGACATGTTTCTGACAGCAAAAAGGAAACCGTGAACCTGATAGGAATCTCGATATGGCATTTGAATTGGGAGGATTCGGTCGATGACCTGGTCGGATTGCTTGCATTGTGCGACATAGGGATCAATGTGGTGATCGGCGCCGGTTGGACCACGGAGGAGATCTCACATGTGAGCGATGCATCCGTGAATCTCGTGATCAATCCTGAATATTGCGAGAATGTAGTCAAATGGATGGAGAGCGAGTACGGGATCCCGTATATCGTCCCCGACCATAACGGTCTCATGAGCTTTGACGGGCTGGAGAACTGGATCGTGTCCGTGTGT
Source organism: Candidatus Methanomethylophilaceae archaeon (assembly GCA_041669745.1). GTDB lineage: Archaea > Thermoplasmatota > Thermoplasmata > Methanomassiliicoccales > Methanomethylophilaceae > JBAZDV01. Next base: position 21,021 of record JBAYAO010000013.1, read on the forward strand.
GCATTCCTCGGGAAGAGTCCCGACGCCGCCTTGGATGCGGTGAAGGCTAAAAGGAAGAGATCTGCCCAGATACTTAGCGGTCTGGATCGTATGCGTCTGCTTCCGCGCGGCCATACATTCTCTGTATCCGCCGATGCAGGGATCGTGGATTCCGTTGTAAGGTTCCTTTACGAATATCTTGGGATGATACCTGTCGCCGTCGAGATCGACGGAAATCCAAGATATTCGGACATAGATGAATATCTGGAAGAAAAGAACATACAGGTCAGCAGAGATGTGTTCAACACACCCGCGGAGATATTGATAAGCAATGCGAATCTGATATCCTCCATGAAATCGAGGGATATGATATCGGAGGGGGTGGAGGTATCGCGCCCCACTGGAAAGATCGCCTCCGTGGCGAAGGAACCGGTCATCGGACTTTATGGAACCGTGAGACTTCTCGATTCTGTATTGAATGCCCTCAGACCCTATTAACAGAGGTTACACTCATGAAGCTTCCGAGAATAATGTTGGTCGCTCCGTCAAGCGGAAGCGGCAAGACCCTGGTAACATGCGGAATACTGCAGGCCCTGGTGGATCGGGGACTGAATGTCGCCTCATTCAAATGCGGTCCGGATTTCATCGATCCCCTCTTCCACGGCAGAGTGATAGGTACCAAATCCAGCAATCTTGATTCATTCTTCACGGGACCTGATGTACTGCGCTACCTCTTCGGAAATTCGGCGAAGGGGTCCGATATCTCGGTCATAGAAGGTGTCATGGGATTCTATGACGGCATAGATGTCCTCTCTATGAAGGCAAGTTCCTACGAGATATCAAACACACTGAATGTTCCTGTCGTTCTGATAATAGACTGCAAAGGCGCATCTTCCACGATCGCCGCATCCGTAAAGGGTTTGAAAGAATTCAGAGCGAACAACATCAGTGGTGTGATCCTTAATCGTGTCTCGACCTCGATATATGAGGATATAAAAGGACTCATAGAATCCGAAACAGGCCTAAAAGTCATAGGCCATGTCCCCAACGTAAAGGAACTGACACTCGAAAGCAGACATCTCGGACTCGTACTTCCGAACGAGATAGAGTCCCTTAAGAAGAAGTTGAAGGAATTGGCGCGTATCTTGGAAGAGAGTCTGGATATGGACCTGCTCATCCGGATCGCGAATACCGCTGATGATCTGGATTACAAAGAGCCGAGATTTCCGATCGTCGATGGCAGATTGAAGATCGCCGTTGCCGCAGATGATGCCTTCTGCTTCACGTACAACGACAATCTCAGGATATTGGAGAAGATGGGTGCCGAGATCGTCGATATATCCCCGATCCACGACCGCACACTCCCTGCAGACATAGACGGCATCATACTCAGCGGAGGGTATCCTGAGCTTCACGCGAAGGAACTGAGCGAGAACCGTTCGATGAGAAGGGACATGTTCGATAGGATCTCGAAAGGCCTCCCGTGCATTGCGGAATGCGGTGGTTTCATGTATCTCAACAAGACCATCGAGGACCGGGATGGAGAAAAATATGAAATGGTCAATCTCCTTGACGGGGATTGTTTCCGTACCGACAAACTCGTCAGATTCGGATATGTTTCGATACGGTCCGTATCCGATGAGCTGATCCTGAGGAAAAACGACACCATCAAGGGACACGAGTTCCACTACTGGGATTGCACCGATAACGGAGATTCATGTATCGCATCCGAGATCAGAAGGAAGAGAGAATACACATGCATACAAGGGGGCCCGCGGATCTTCGCAGGTTTTCCACACCTGTACTACTACTCCAATCCAGATGTGCCTTACAATTTCCTCCGCAAGTGTCTTGAGTACAGGAAGGAGAGACTCGCCGAGTAGAGGTTGTCAACAGATTAAATTACATTGTGTACCCTCACCGTCTTGATGGCTAAAGAGTTCAAACTTCCCTCTTCCCTTAGCGTTTTCGGTAACGAGGATATCGCGTACGACTTTCTTTCCAGGATCTGGGGGAAGAAGGGTGTTTTCACCTGTACCATCGGCAATACCATGACCTCCACTATCCCAGGGGTCTCAGAGGCCGGCGATACTCCCGAACTCACTTTGTTCACACCTGCCGCCGATGCGGAAA
>JBAYAO010000014.1:0-21710 GCA_041669745.1 Candidatus Methanomethylophilaceae archaeon
CAACCCGTCGCGGAATTGCCCTCCCTTCCGCATGACCCATGCATATGCAGTAATGGCCTGCCGTTTTCATCGGAAAATATGGTTCCTGCTCCGGTGAACTCCCTCGGTGCATCCAAAGTGAAGGTCATCGGCTCTATCTTTCCTTCTGCAGGATGTTTAGGGCCGACAGTGAGCTTCGAACCACTGTCTACACCGCCAACGGCTATCACTTTCGCGCAACGGATCCCGTTCTGCAATGAAAACGATTCGACCGCCTCGTGAAGGACCTCTCCACCATGAAGCCTGAGTATGAAGGTCCTGCCGGTCTCTGCTTCCACATGATCCATGGTATCAACGATATTTGCTGTATTTGTCCAGGAGCCTGCACATCTTGTCGAATTCTTCCTTGGATATATCCCCTTCCTCCAAGAATGTCTTTATAAAATCCTTGCCGTCCCTCGTAGACTGGCGCGATGCTTTTGCAGTGACGGATGCCAAAAATGCCGACGCTTTCGCCTCGTCCATCTGTGAATTTGCCAGAATCTCGCTCATATCGTATTTGAACGGTGAGAGTCTGTGCGTGTTGAGCATCGCCTGTCTGCGTGTAGCCTCTTTCGTTTTAGGTTTCGTCTTCTGGGAATTGGGCGAATTGGGTGTCCTTGTGGTGGTAGTGACACCGGCTGCATTCGTCGATGTGACTATTTTTCCCCCGGGCACCTTACGTGTTGAATTTTTATAAACGACCAAGTGTATTACTCCGATTCATTCTGCAACTTATCTAATAATACTTAAACGTGACTGGTGCTTCCGGCACATTTCCGCCGTGTAACTGATTATATACTATCCGCAGTCTTCTTGGGACGATGACAGAAAAGGATAGCCCTGAAACCGACATACACGCTGTCAAGCCCTTGGAGAGAATGAACTACAGGACGATGCACAGCTACGTCGTCTTGCTCATTCTCACCCTGGTGGTATTTGTTGCTGGCACGTATCTTGGACACTTGGAAGATGTCATCATTTCGATTCCGATCGTGCTTCTGCTCATAATCGCCCTGTTCTACGACAAGAAATTCATACATATACCGCCAACGATGATCTTCATGGTCGTAATCGTAATGTATTTCGCATTGGCGAGCAACCTAGTGGAATTCGGAGAAGGACTGCTTGACGTTGTCACTTACACGCTTATCGGCATGGTCACGGGCATGATCGGAATTGCGATTGCGTATATGTCTTTGGGAAAGATGCCTGGCTTCGCAGATGAAAAGCCGGCCCTGATAGCGCTGGAGGCCTTTTCCTTTGGTGTCATGTCGTATGCCCTGTGGATTGTCATCTCGTTCTATACCAACGAGATCTTTGATTTCGAACCCCTGAGAATCGAGATCGTTGCTCAGAGGATATTGTTCGTCTCTACCGGCTCCATGATCTCCTCTTCGCTGTTCTTCCTGGGTAAACGCATAAGACACACCATGATCGGATTCCTGAGCAAGAATTCCGATACGATCGGCATAGAAGAGGACGAAAGAAAGGAGATCACCGCATTGATAGCCGCGGGAGAGTCCGACAGCGTCGAATTCAAATCCACATTGAGAACAAACCTCCAGACCGGAGAAAAGGACAAAAGGATGGAAAGGGCTGTACTGAAGACCATCGTGGCCTTCCTGAACAGCAATGGAGGGACACTGCTGGTGGGTGTTTCTGATAACGGCATGATACTGGGCACGGACGAAGGAAGCTTTGACAACCGCGACAAGATGAACCTTCATGTGACAAATCTTCTGTCGAGCCAGATCGGTGATGAGTTCATTCCGTTCATCAGATTCAGACCCGTGGAATTCGATGACAAGATCGTACTGAGATTCACCTGCAAACCTACATCGTCACCCGTATTCCTCAAAGACAGCAACGCCGAACTCTATTTCGTACGCTCAGGACCGTCCAGCATAGAACTGACAGGCATAGATCTGATAAGGTACGTCAACAACAGAAGCAAATCCAGAAAAAGAAAGATGATTGCGGCAATACCGCAGAGAAAGAATTGATGCCTAGTCTTTCGACTCCGCCTCTTTCAGTTTGCCTATGGATCTGGCTATCATCAGGGTCATTATGACCGCGACGACCGTCACTATTATCGCGTAGACGAACTGACCGATGAGCCCGTTGTCCTTGGATATGAATTCTGCGATCAAAGCCTGGATCGCCGCGTTCCATGCAAGAGCCGCGACCAGACCGAATGCCGCTGTTATCAACGCCGCCGTTGTCTCTAATAGCTGGATTTTGAACTTGTTGTCCATTTGATACCTCTGAGAGATCTAGAACGTTGTTAAAATTTAATGCCTCCTTTCCTGATGCACTTTGTACAGTATCTTCACCGTTGCCTATGACAGTATGTAGCGTTTCAATTCTACCCATGCGCCAGACATTGACATCCCGTACGTACTGTCGTGACCAGTATGTAAAATTGGTGCGGGGGATGGGATTCGAACCCATGAACCCCTGCGAGACAGAATTTCCTACCCGTTCAGGAGTCTTAAGTCCTGCGCCTTTGGCCAACTTGGCTACCCCCGCGCGAAGCACAGAACTACAATTTTAGCTATAAACTATCGCACAGCCCTCTAAAGACTAAATACGCAGGACACCTATGCGTGCGTATGCCCTATAAGATTCCGGATGACGACATGTTGGCAGAGGCGATATTCGTTGTCATGTACAGGAATCAACAGATAAAGTCCCAGTCTGAGATGATAGCCGCGGTCAGATCGGAACTCAACAGGAACGGCGGTGAGTACCGGGTGAGCGGCGAACGTATCAGGCGCATTGCCGTGAACCGCAAGATGCTTCAGCTGGTCATCGAATACAACACGTCGAACATGACCGACCTTCCGGACATGTGCCCCGTGTGCAAGAATCCGATGTCATCCGTAATGAATGCCACACTTGACGGAGACACCATCGAAGTTAATAGAAAGTGCACGGCCTGCCCTTACTTCATAGGCGTTAAGAGACACACCCCCGGAAGATACACCTTCATAAGGAAATCGAGGAAGTGATCCCACGAACGCCAAGGACCCGGAGAGAAATATCGAACAGCTTGAAAGAGCATCTTTGATGATCGAGGAAGCGGCATCGATGATCGAGGAAGCCGTGAAAATGACCGGTCTCGAGAGAAGGGCATCCAAGACCGTCGCCGTGTTGAGAGAACTTTCGTCGTCCGAAGAGGACTCTGGAAGCATAGTCAATCTGCAAGGAGATATACACTACTCTCAGGAAGAACACCCTGGATGGACCCGACCGTTCGCATCCGTCAAGTATGTCAACAGAAAATATATATGATGCCATCCGATTAATAGGGACATAGCAGGGGATTTCCATGAAGAACTGGGAGTTTAGCAAGGTCAAAGGAACGAACATCGTCATAGACGACAGACTTTCGGATATGATGGGTCTCGTCGATGGCGGATACGTCTATAGTACACTTTTCGAGTACATAGACAAAGGCCCGAAAAGATATGAGTTGATCCTTTCGATGTATCCTCAGGAGAACTACCGGACACTGACCAATATAACCATGTATATGCAGGATGTCCCCGGGTCCAGCGCACAGGCCGCCAAATTCCTGGGAGAGAGGGGGATCAACATCCTCAACTCGATATCCCTAGACGGGATATCCGACACAATCATAATCTGGAAGATGTTGGTCGACCTCAGCTTTGCCGGCGAGATGAACATCCTAGAGGAAAGGTTCAGAGAACTGAAGGAAAGCGATGATCCGTCCGTTTCATTGATAGATCACATCAGTGCAAAACCCGCCGATATCGGAAGGGTGTTCCACACGGAACCCGCAAAGGAGAAAATAGAAGTTGGACGCGGCGCACCGGTCACTCTGAAGAACGGGAGATACGACCTGTCCTTGGAATACGGAGATATCCTGAAGGGATTGGACGGCAACAACGTGATGATCGTTGCGGACTATGCGTCTTGGCTCATATCCGTTACATTTTTCAAGAAAGAAACGAGACTCGTTAAGATCGGAATAGATATTCCAGACTGCCCCGGGTCCATAACCCAGGTACTGAATTGGATAGCTGACAAGAATATCAACCTCATCTCGGTCTTCAGCAAGGTGAAGATATGCTATCAGACGATGATGCTGGACCTCGTCGCGGATTTCGGAAACAGCAAACTGTCCGTGGAGGAGACCGAAGAAGCGATGCGTGCAGCATTCGAGAAGATGAACGGCATCTATATCCTGACGGAGTACGAGGAACTCAGATGAGGTAACATGGAAAGAGAGACCATAGCAAGAAGATACGGGATCGCGGAATCGAAGGAATTAGATGCCGTACTCAAAACGTGTACGGATATCGATGTCCCCCTTCTTCTCTCAATGGCCGCAGAGGGTTCCGACAATATCGTGACCATTGCCAGGAAGATGGTATCCGATGCCTCATCGAAGTATGGAGGGGATACCGTGCTCTCGTACCCGGAAACGGGATACGGTCTTCCATCGATCTACGCATGGAAAGGCATCGAGTCCCTCGATCTGAACGGTGCTGAGGGGTTACTGTGCTCCCTGCCTGGATCTAAGGCGTCTTCCCTTGAGGATGGTTTCTCCTCAGGGGAGAGCGCGATGTACGCTGCAGAGATCATTGAGGCCATAACATACCTGGACAACGACGCTGAGAGGGACGGTTTCATACCGGACCGTGTACTGAGGAAACTTGGACTGAGCTTCGTTGACGAGACCATACCCGGTGCAGTGGTCTTCCTGGGAGGCGGGGTCAGCAGGGAGGACCTCGGCAAAATGGTCAGGGAATCTCAGTCAAAGGGCATGGTAGCGATAGCATCGGGTGATTATCCCGACATGATGAGAGATAGCGATCTCTCCCTTGGTTTCGACAGGATGCTCTATCCCGTCGGTACATTCACTGCTACGGTACATGCGATCAATTTTGCGATACGTGCGGCATTGACGTTCGGCGGTGTACCCGCAGGGGACAGGACACGATTGAGCAAATACCTGGCTAAACGTCCCAAGGTCGTGATATTACAGACGGGTCCTCTCAGTTGTCTCGATGCTGCCTTCGCCTTCGCTGCTCTGATGCACAGTGCATCGATCGTTACCGACCAGGACCTTCCCGAGATACCAAAGAAGATCAGGATCTGCAAGGACCACGGTGATATGGTACAGACAGGCATCGAGGAGCGCGGCATCACCGTCAAACTTGAACCTATCGATCTGCCTGTGGGATACGGCCCTTCCTTCGAAGGGGAGATAATAAGGAAACCCGACGTATACGTAGAGGCTGGGGGCTCCAGAAGCCCGGCCTTCGAACTGCTAACATCGAAGAACGAGAAGGATATCGAGGACGGGAGGATAACTCTCATCGGAAACGAGATCGATTCTTTTGAGAGCGGATCGTTGATCCCGATCGCCATGATCGTCGAAGTGTACGGCAAGGATATGCACGATGATCTCGAACCGGTGATTGAAAGAAGATTTCACAGCTCCATAAATTTTGCCGAGGGAGTTTGGCATGCCGGTCAGAGGAATACGAACTGGATCAGGATCAGCAAAAGGGCAAAGGACAGAGGATTCAAACTCAGGGACCTCGGCAGGATACTTATCCATAAGGTGAAAGAGGAATTCGGTCAGGTCGTCACCAGGGTACAGGCAACGATAATAACCGACGGAAAAGCGATGGAGGACCGCCTCCCGGAGGCCCTCAGATCATATGAGATCAGGGACGAACGCATGAAGGGACTGAAGGACGATCTCGTCGACGATTTCTACACGTGCACGATGTGCCAATCGTTTGCCCCCGGACATATCTGCATCGTCGCTCCCGAAAGAATCGGTCTATGCGGCGCGATCAACTGGCTGGACGCAAAGGCCAGTAACGAACTCTCTCCCAACGGCCCGAACAAACCATTGAAGAAGGACGACATCATCGATCCAGAGAAAGGAGAATGGGAAGGGATCGACAAGCTGATCAATACAGCATCGATGGGCGGGATAGAAAGGATCTGCATGTATAGTCTCATGGATGCTCCGATGACCTCATGCGGCTGCTTCGAAGTGATAGTGGGAATGACCGTCGACATGCAATCCGTGATCCTTGTGGACAGAGATTATTCGGAAATGACACCCATTGGAATGAGATTCTCGTCCCTTGCAGGATCGATCGGCGGCGGCCGGCAGACCCCTGGTTTCATGGGTATAGGAAAAAAGTATATTACCAGTGAAAAATTCATCTCTGCCGAAGGCGGGATCAGGAGGATATCCTGGATGCCTAGACATCTCAAGGACATGATAGGCAGGGACTTCCAAAAAAGATGCGATACGATCGGCATTCCTGACCTGATGAGTAAGATCGCCGACGAGACCATAACGAAAGACGCAGAGGGACTGATGGCCTGGATGGCCAAGGTGGATCATCCCGCACTGCACATGAAACCTTTACTTTAGGACGGAAGCAAATGACAGACATACCAGCGGTCAGCGAAAAATACAGCGGGAAGATAGGGGAGGTCGTTCTTGGCAAGGGCGACTACAGGGCCGGTAATGCGAAAGGGATGCCGTTCCTGTCATTCGAGAATCCTACGAAGAGAAGACCCATGATAGCCGGAGAGGTGCTTGACGATATCACCGATTATCCTAAACTCGCCGCAGATATGTTCGACGGACGCGAGAAAGACCCTGTCGAATGGGCATTGATGTGGAAACAGTTGGGGGCAGATATGATCTGCCTGCGTCTTGTAAGCACAGACCCTGGTAAGGCCGATACATCCCCGGAGGATTCCGCAGCACTCGTGAAGAGGATATCTGACAGTACCGGGCTTCCGATAATGGTGTGTGGATGCGGTGTTCCTGAGAAGGACATAGAGACGCTCACTGCGGTCAGCAATACGGTCAGGGACAGCAGGCTCATCCTTTCGAAGGTGGATGAATCCGATTACAAGAGATTATCGACGGCCGCGATGGCCAATAATCATCTGGTGCTCGCGTTCTCGAATCTCGATGTGAATCTGGCTAAACAGATGAATATCCTGCTTACGGATTTCGGTGTCCAGAAGACCGACATAATGATGGACCCGCTTATGGCGGCATTGGGAATGGGTCTCGATTACTCTTATTCTGTCAATGAAAGGATCAGACTCGCGGCACTTAACGGCGACAGGATGCTTCAGGTCCCGATGATCTGCGACTGCACTTCCGCATGGAGCGTAAGCGATGCTACAAATGACGAGGACCCTTCAATGGGGGATCCGTCGCACAGAGTTACCTGGTGGGAGACCATGACGGCACTCTCCGCATTGATTTCCGGTGCGGACGTCGTCATAATGCGCGGCCCTGGTGCAATGGATATGGTGAAGGTGTACGCCGAAGAACTCACGGGGGCGGTCTGATGCCCACAGCGATAGAGTTCTTCAAACTCCTTCCGAAGACCAACTGCAAGGATTGCGGTCAGCCCACGTGCCTGGCGTTCGCGATGCTTCTCGCGAATCAGAAAGCGAAGATCGATGATTGTCCTCATATCAAAAAGGAGTCCAAGGATGCACTGAGCGAAGCCTCCGCACCGCCCGTGAGGACCGTGTCCATCGGACCGAAAGGCAAAGGGATAGAGATGGGCGGCGAGACCGTGCTTTACCGCCATGAACGCCGTTTCGTGAATCAAACCGCATATGCTGTCACCGTTTCCGATTCGCTTGATACCGATGCGATCAAGGAAAGGATCAAAAAGATAGGCTCGCTCCGTTTCGAACGTGTAGGTCTCGTATTCGACATAGACCTGATCTCGATCAAGAACGAATCCGGTATCACGGAGAGGTATCTGGATTGTATCAGAACGGTCACGAGCGAATGGGATCGCCCGTTCATCCTTGAATGCGACAATGCAGATATCCTCGCAGAAGCATTGAATCTATGCAGATCGCGCAGACCGCTGATATACGCCGCCGATGACGATAATGTCGATTTCCTTGCATCACTGTCGAAGGATTCGGGCTGTCCGCTTGCCGTCAGATGCTCCGACATTGACGATGCCGTCGTCCTTACAGAAAAAGCGAAGAAACTGGGCATCGAGGACCTTGTCCTGGATCTCGGATCGAAGAATCTGAAGGAATGTCTCGAAAGACAGACCGTAGCCAGACGGAGTGCGCTGAAGAAGAAGTTCAAACCTCTCGGATACCCTCTCATGAACCGTGTCGGCTCCGGAGAGTATGCTGTCGCGACAGCCGTCATCTCGACGCTGAAATATGGAAGCCTGGTCATATTCGACGACCTTAGCAGTTACGAAGCGTTACCCCTGTTCACGCTCAGACAGAACATATACACCGATCCACAGGTGCCTATACAGGTGAAGCAGGGCCTTTATCCGATCGGCAACCCGGATGAACATTCACCGATAATGTTCACCACGAATTTCTCGTTGACATACTTCACCGTCCGTGCGGACATAGAGAAATCGAAGATCCCCGTATGGCTGCAGACCGTCAACACCGAAGGACTGTCCGTACTTACGGCATATGCGGCAGGAAAATTCGACCCAGAACACGTGAAGGAGGCCCTGGATGAATCCGGTGTGCTGACCAAATCTAACGGCATAGTCGTTGTTCCAGGCCTGGTCTCCAGGATGTCCGGTAAACTTCAGGAACTCATAAAGAGAGACGTGATCGTAGGGACGACAGAATCGAAGAACATACCGAAGCATCTGAAAGAGATCACTTCATGATATGTTTGACCAATAATGCGACGGCCTCGCCGAAAGGCGTGTCCTCCGGAACATCGAGCTCCTCCCCCTCCATCGCCGATCTGCTGATGAAATCATCATGAGGCATCACAAAAACATCATCCAATCCCAGATCCGATGCTTCTTCCAAAAGAGTTCTGGATACTTCCCCGGATACGTTGTTGATCACCAGGACCTTGCGTCCGGCCTCTATCTTGACCTCGTCTGCCAGGGAAGCTAATCTTGCCGCCGTTCTCACACCCGTCTTCGTAGGATCTGAAACGAAGATCAGAATATCCGCCTTGGGAAGCACGCGTCTCGACATGTGCTCCATTCCGGCCTCGTTGTCTATGACGACGAACCTGTAATTCGGTATCAGCTCGTTGAAACAGTTCTTCAGAACGTCATTGGTGAAACAGTAGCATCCCTCGCCTTCGGGTCTTCCCATGACGAGCATATCTATCCTGTCGTCCTCCGACACAATCTGTCGTACGTGCATGGTTATGTAATCCTGCTTGCTTATCCCGGCCGGAACAAGGTCCGGATTTTCGACGATCTTGTTCCTCAGACCGCCTATCGTGCCTGTGACCTCTATGCCCAGCTTATCGGCCAGGTTCGAATTCGGATCGGCATCCACAGCGAGAACCACTTCCTTTTTCGAGAGGGCTCTGATCAATTGCGATGACACCGTACTTTTACCGACACCGCCCTTGCCTGCCAACGCAATTATCATTTGAATCCGTACCTCCCTTTCATTTCCGTTGATACGCCCTGCATCAGATCCAACACATCATCGACATGTTTCGCGTCCAGACTGCCAAGACCGCACTGCGGCGTTATTATGGAATGCCTCGCGGCCAATTTCCTATCTATACCTTTTTCCTCAAGCCTCTTCAGGATGGCATCCATCCTGTCAGCGAGCGACCATACCGTCTCATTGACGATCTGCTCGTCGGTATTCGGGATTATTCCCCAGGCGATGTTCCCTCCTTTCCCTAGAAACTCGGATAATTCGTCTGGATACATGACAAGATTCTCGCCGTATCTGTACGCATCTATACTCAGGATGTCTATGTTGGTGCTCAGCAGCAGCGCCCAATTGGTGTTTCCGCAGCAATGGATCGCCCTGTAGCAGTCTACCTCATTCAGTGAATCGTTTATCCAGTCCCTTGCCTGCTCATCGGATATCGAAACAAAAGGTGAACCCAAAAGCGATAGCGAAGGTTCATCGAAGAAAATGATCACGTTGTCGTTTCTCATCGAAAGCTGTTTGGCCTGCCATTTGGCGGACATGTTTATGATCTTCCTCACGATCTCACAGTACGTCTCGTCATAGATGACCGGGCGTCCCGTCGTGTCAACTATCTGCAAGCCCTCGCTTATCGGCCCCGTTATCTGACCTTTGATCGCTTTGAAACCGGAGACATCATGTTCTATCATCTTGTAGAACCCGGTGAAGATCTCCATCGGATATTTGAAATAGTCGATATCATCCGAGACTATCGCCGTATAGACGTCGGTGGGATCGTAATCTTCCAGGTCCACCACCGCCTTGTCCTTGATTATCTTCAGACCTGGCAGACTGCATCCGGTCTGAACGTACATGCTCTCGGTATAACCCCTCATCGGAAGCTGCGGCCATGATGGACACGACACTCTGCCGTCGAGTACCTTCGCCAATGCCTCTTCCGCACTCGTATACGGCTGTGATCCGATCAGAGTCGTGGCAAAATTCCAATCCATCGGGTTCCCATACTTTGATGTGATATTAAAAATCAACCGATTGGAACTGCATCTTATCCGTATGAGGCAGGAATTGGGCAGACATGTATTCATCGAAGAATACAGGATCTGAACTGAGGTCCAGATATGTCATCCTTTCAAAGACGAGATCTATCCTCTCTCTGAATTTCTGAGACAGCAATGCGTACTTCGCCCCCGCCAACGATGCGTTTCCGAGATAGCTGTACTTGGCCCTTTCAACATCCGGAAACAGTCCGATGGTAACTGCTGACTCCATATCTATAAAATTACCGAAACCGCCCGCTATGTGTATCTTCTCGATGTCGGAGAACTCAACGCCGAGATTCTTCATCAAAGACCTCGTCGCCGAATAGATGGCCGCTTTTGTTAAGATTATGTTCTTTATCTCGTCCTGAGTTATCATTACGCCTTCGGCTATGGTGAGAGTCCCGTCACTGATGTTCGCTTTTTCGGTGAAATTGCCGCGCCTATCGATGAATCCGCTCTTAAAAAGCTGCGCCAACAAATCGATTATGCCTGATCCGCAGATCCCCCTTGGATCCGTATCCCCTATCGTCGTATAGTTTATCTTGCCATCTACGATCCACACACTGTCTATGGCTCCGGACCTTGCCAGCATACCTGATGTCATGTTGGATCCTTCGAATGCGGGTCCGGCCGACGATGAACATGCAATCATCATCTCCTTGTTCCCCAACGCGACCTCACCATTCGTGCCTATGTCTATCAGAAGTGAGAGCCCGTCACTTCTGTCCATCCCCGAATATACGATGTCGCTCGTGATATCGCCGCCCACATACGACGAGACACATGGCATGCATATTATCTTGGCCGTGGCATTTACATCCAGACCACTATCGGCACCTGTTATGGTAGATTTCTTCACGATCGGCTCATAGGGCGCTTCCCTGATCGGCGACGGATCCACACCCAAGAAAAGATGGGTCATCACCGTATTGCCTGCGACGTATACAGAGGTGATCATCTTCTTGGAAAAACCAGATCCCTCGTACGAGTCTATCAGATCGTTTATCGTATCTAGCACCAGAGATCGCAGCTCCTCTGTTCCGCCCTCCTCTGCATATTGCATCCTTGAGAGCACATCCTCCCCTCTGCTCCTCTGAAGGTTTATATCCGCAGCATTGTAAACCTCTATCCCCTTGTCCAAATCCACCAGGTCCAAGGCCACAGTGGTTGTTCCTATGTCGATGGCGAGACCGTATCCTGATGTCAATGGTGTGATATCGTCGAGTTTGACCTTCCTGTGATCTGTGGAGGCTATGACCTTGCTTCGGTCTCCTGACGGAATGATGACAGTCGTATCGCCTTCGACGGCCGTCTGACATGCGAGAACACGTTCTCCGCATCTTTCTCCGATTATTACCATGCATTTTCCGCAACGTCCCCTGCCCCCGCATGGAAACGACATCTTCGCACCTGCCATCACGGCGGCTTCCGATATCCTTGTACCTTCTTCGACTTCAACGACCTTGTCGTCAGGCATGAATTTTACGCTGAACGTGACCATAATCCGTTAGTGTATCGCAGGAGGATTCTTTAAAAGATCTGTATACCAATGATTCCGTCGCCCTATGACTGCCATCACCGTGATGACCGCTGAGTCGATCATTCAAAACCGACAACGTATCGTTAACCACTGTTATCAGAAAACGAATTATCATGGAACACATATCGTGTTCGCATGAAGATCGCAGGATTTATCAGGACTACGCTTTTGGATTGGGACGGCTATGTGGCATGCACCATCTATCTTGCAGGTTGTGATTTCAGATGTCCGTACTGCCATAACAGAGACCTGGTCCTGCATCCAGACACCGTAGACGAAATGGATCCCGAGAAGATCTACAGGTACATCAGCGATAACTCGGATTTTCTGGACGGAGTTGTGATATCGGGTGGTGAACCGACACTGAACAAAGAACTTCCTTTCCTGATCAGACAGTTGAGATCACTTGGAATGAAGATCAAGATCGACACGAACGGCAATCATCCCGAAGTGCTGGACGATATCATCGGCGCCGGTCTCGTGGATAAGGTGGCAATGGACATCAAAGCTCCGTTGACAAAGGAAAGATACAGTGCCGTTGCCGGACGGGACATCGATCCCGAAAACATCAGAAAGAGCATCGCCATAATAATGAATTCCGGAATAGATTACGAATTCAGAACCACTGTTGCACCTATACTCATCAAACCTGAGGATATAGAATCGATCTGCAGAGAGATCAACGGCGCCAAACGCTATTGCATCCACCAATTCAGACCGAAGATATGTCTGGATGATACATTGGAAGTTCTGGATCCTTACAAGGAATCCGTCGTTCTCGAGATGGGAGAAACCGCAAAGAGGTTTGTCAAAGACGTGAAGATAAAAGGTATCTGATCACTTCAGAAAATTCTCTATTCTCGCTTCGGATGCTATGGGTTCCATCCCGTCGAAATCGTTCACGAAGATGTGATCCGCCTGAACATTCTCCTTGAACATCTCTACGGCCTTGTCAATCCTACTGAATATTCCTGCAGATAACCCATATTCGGATGTGTTTATTGCTTCCCAGGCATCTTCGAGACTGCCCACTGTCTGGACCGACAGTATCGGCAGTGCGTAGTCCATATTGTTTAGGTCATGTTCTTCCGACAAACCCATGACGATCGCAGGAATGACGAAGAACCCTGCTTCGGTCGTCTCGTCCTTTACCTGTTTGCCACCGAAGATCAGATTATCCTTCACGGACTGCACATACTTTAGGAACTCCTGCATCTGTGATTCTGATATGACGGGACCGATTGTGGTCCCGGGTTCTGCTGGATCTCCCACGACAATCCTCTTTGCCTCAACGAGAAGAGCATCCATTAGAGATTTTTGTTCCTCGGCCATTACAATGACCTTTGAACACGAATAGAGGCTCTGCCCCCCATACGAGAATGCAGATCCTATGATCGCCTTGGCGGTTTCCTTGATGCTAGAGGGTTTGTACACCAGAATCGGATTCATTCCCTTGATCTCGTTGATGAATCCGATGCTGCCATCGGCCTGCATGAACATCATGTCCTCCATCCTTTTGCCCGATCCCACTGCAATGATCCCTGCGATATCGGGATTGTTCACCAGTGAATCCGTTGCCTTGCCGTTTCTGTCCAGGATCAGATTCAACAGACCGTCTGGCAGACCCGCGGACACGAGGATGTCGTACATCATGTATATCGGAAACGGTGAATACTTGGACGGCATCATTACGACCGCGTTGCCTGCCAGCATCGCTGTCATCGCATATCCCATGGGTGATGCTAAAGGCGAATTATACGACGAGACCACTGCCCAAACACCGGTCGGCTTGCCCTTGGCAACCCTTATGTTTCTGCATGCTTCCTCCAACACCTCTATGAGACGACCCACCTCCCTTATCGATTCACTCCTGACCATGCCCACACTTACAGTCAAAATGGCGGCGAACCGATATTTCTGCCTCTTGATAACACCCAGTGCATCCTCGAATATCTTCGTCCTCTTCGCAACATCTATTTTTGACCATTTTTCAAAGGCCCTGATCGCAACTTCAACGGCTCTGTCGGTGATGCCTTCTTCCGGTTCTTGAAAATTTCCAAAGAATATACTCCGGTCAACCGGACTTGTAACCGGAAAATCACGACCTGATGCGACCATCAGACCTCCGACATAGTTCGGATAGTCTTTTCTCTCGGTGTACAGAATCCCATTCAACGCTGCGTCAAAAAGACGATCCTCGTCCGTTTCCTTAGACCTGTCCGTGACTGTATGAGTGCCCGTCATATTATCGGCGCATGTATGCACGGATGTATGTAAAACCTTTTGACAGTGGTATGGAAACGTGTAACGATTAAATACAAATGATGCTTAATCCGACCAACGGACTCGTGGTCTAGGGGTTATGACGTCGCCTTCACACGGCGGAGGTCGCCGGTTCAAATCCGGCCGGGTCCACCATCTCTTCCGTATTTGGAAATGTTTGTAATTCTTGGCGAATTCAGCCTACTTCGTATGTACACGCAATCGTTACGTCTCAAATGATGAACAATGTAAGTGATGTAGTAATTGTAAAGTATTCCTTACCATATGTGAAACATGATAACATGGAAACTGCAAAGGTGACGAGTAAAGGACAGATTACAATACCCATTGACATAAGAAGGGAACTCGGTCTCAGTCAGGGGGACAGGCTGGCATTCCTGAGATACGAAGACAGATATATTATTCTGAATGAGAAAAATATTGATTACGGAGCCTTGTTCATAGATCCGAGTAAAGAACACATGTTGAAATAAACATTTTATAAATTATTATACTTTTTTTAATAATAAACAATATTTATCTATCATGAAAATAATCCCTCCTCAGATGAACGTACTGAAGATCGATGATACCGCACCCGATTTCTCCGTTCCTTCAACCGATGGGGGAACATTCACGCTTTCGGAGAGGGTGAGAAAAGGTTCGGTCCTGCTGTATTTCTATGTTACAGATTACGGTCATACATGCACAGAATATATGGCTCTGATGAATGAGAGAAAGGCAGAGCTGGATGATCTCAATGTTTCGTTGGTGCACATAAACCCCGACAGCATTGAGAATCACCGTGAATGGATTGAACACACGGATGCGCAATTCGAACATCTGTCCGATACCGATCAGACGGTAAGTAAAACATACGGAGCGATAGTGACGAGGGCGAAAAACGATAAACTTATCGGTTACACGAACCGGGAATTCTTCTTAGTCAACAAGGAAATGAAGATAAAGTACATCTGGAGAGCGTATTGGCCGACGGATACCGTACCGATGTCAGAACTGATGACCGGCATTAGAATGACACTCGTTCAGAATTGAATTGATGAGGACGACCCTACATGGACAGAGAAATGGAGAAGCTGATAAATGAAGCGAAAGAAACGTGTCTGAATGGTCAACCCATCAGAAGAAGAACACTCCTGAGGCTGCTGGAACTCGATCCTGAATCTGAAGAATGCAAATATCTCGGAAGATCGGCAAGAGAGGTGTCTGATGCTGTATCGAAAAACATCGCAGCTGTTGGATCCTCCGTCGGAATAGATCTTGTACCTTGCTCCATGAGCTGCAGTTTCTGTGCCCTTGGAAAAAAATGGGGATTGATAGATAAAGAATATGTACTGTCCGATGAGACCGTCATCGACCTAATTCGCGATGTCTACCTTCGGGGTTATGGCAAATTCACACTCAGAACGACTGAATTTTATGATCTTGAGAAATTATGCAATCTCGGAAGAAGGATAAGAACCGAGATACCGGGCAATTATATTCTTACTGTCAACACCGGAGAGCTCACATTGAGTATGGCCGAATGTCTCCACTCAGCAGGATTCGATGCCGCGTATCATACACTGCGTCTGAGAGAGGGTATCGACACCCCCATAAGACCTGAGACGAGAATC
The DNA here is from genome assembly GCA_041669745.1 of Candidatus Methanomethylophilaceae archaeon. Lineage (GTDB taxonomy): Archaea > Thermoplasmatota > Thermoplasmata > Methanomassiliicoccales > Methanomethylophilaceae > JBAZDV01. The sequence continues at coordinate 15,945 of JBAYAO010000014.1, forward strand.
GCCACCATGAAGGCCATTCGAAAATCCGGACTTATGCTGGGCTGCGGATTGGACCCCGTCGGGATAGAGCATACGAACGAGGAGATAGTGGACAGACTCGAATTGTTCAGAACACTCGGGCCCATGAGCGTCTGTGTGATGAAACGTATCAATGTCAAAGGCACACCTGTGGGAGATATGGAAGAGGTCAGCAATGAGAGAATAGCTCAGATTGTAGCCGTTACCCGAATAGCCGGCGGTGGGATATGGACGAATGTCGCCGTACATCCGCCCATCCTAAAGGGACTGGAATGGGGCGCTAACATCGTGACGGTGGAAACCGGCGCGAATCCTCGTAAGGACAAACACGATGTCGGCACGTGGGAGATCTTCGATCAAGAGACCGCAAAAGGAATGCTGATCGATGCCGGATACAACGTACGATGAGCTTTTTTAATCGTGCCGTGCATTTGTTATATTTTATTGTATAATATTATAGAAAAAAATAAAAGATATTTAATATCCGAAACTTCCTTGACGACCGAAGGTGGTTTGGAATCTTGTTCTCATCCAGGGAAAAGAAGATCGGCGAATTGATCGGGACGACTGATAAGAATATCATCAACATAGGCAGTCAAACCGCTTTATCCGTGGGAAAGAAATTGATGATCTTTGCTCTGGGGATAATGTTCGTCATAGTATTCTGGTTCCTTGTGGCCTTGTGGTACAATACGTATATGGCCGTTTCCATTGATTTCCCCGATCCCGTATCCTCCTTCCAGAGACTCTATGAATTCTTTACGACCAATTACACGATCCTCGGTCAATCAATAGAGAAACACACCGAAGCGAGCCTGATGAGATGGATCAAAGGATTCGGAATAGCGTTCATCATCGGAATGATCCTCGGTCTAGTGCTCGGGTCGAGTCCGAGATTATATGATTTTGGTATCGTTCCAGTGAACATACTCCAGCTCATACCTGGACTCGCGTGGTTTCCGGTCACGATACTTTTGTTCGGTTTTGGTGAAAAATCCGCGGTATTCATAATAGCCATCACGGTGATCTCACCGATAGCGATCAGTGTGACTAACGGTTTGCGTCGTGTTCCTGTGGTCAATATGCGTGTAGCGGCCATGTCGGGAAGATCCCGTTTCGAAACGTTTACCGAGGTCCTGATACCGTTCGCAGCCCTGGACATCCTGTCCGGAATTCGAATAGGGATGGCGAATGGCTGGAGGATGCTCATCTCTGCAGAAATGGTCGTCGGTGTCGCTGTTGGTCTCGGCTATGCCATACAGATAACTACAGGTTACCTTGACTACGTTTCCGCCTTTGCCTGTATAATCCTGATATGCATAATCGGTCTGGTCATCGACAATGTTATTCTGGCAAATCTTGAAAGATACGCCCGCCGTAAACTCGGCATGGAGGATGCCTGATGAACATCATTGAGATCGATAATGTTTTTATGGCATATCTCAACCGCAAAGGCGATGAAGCCAGAGTCGTACTTAGAGATGTGTCGCTCTCTGTGGAGGAAAATGAGTTCGTCTGCATCATAGGTCCTTCCGGGTGCGGTAAGACCACTCTGCTCAACCTGATTGCAGGCTTTGAATTTCCCTTACTTGGTGAAATAAAGTACCGCAATGAAAAGATCACAGGCCCCTCTTCCGACAGAGCCGTCGTATTCCAGGAATACAGTCTCCTTCCGTGGATCGATGTACAGAAGAATGTGGAGTTTTCTCTTGACAGAAAAAGGTTCTCTCAAAAGGAAAGGGAACAGATAGCAAAAAGATACATAGATATGGTTGGTCTTTCTGAATTCGCAGATCACAGGCCCAATCTTCTTTCAGGAGGCATGAAACAGAGGGTGGCCATAGCCAGGACACTGGCCATGCAACCCGATATGCTCCTTATGGATGAGCCCTTCTCAAGTTTGGATGAACAGACCAAGAAACATCTGGATCAGGAACTCCTGAATATCTGGCACAAAGAGAAGAAGACCGTTGTTTTTGTCACACACAGCATAGATGAGGCCCTTCTCTTAGGAACAAGGATCATCCTCATGACGGCCTCACCCGGACGGATCGCGAAGGAATGGCGCATAGATTCCGAAAATCGTGATATTACTTCCGAGGCTATGATCGGACTGAAAAAGGAGATCCTGGATGAACTTCAAACATGCTCCTGCGCCGCACGCTCAGGTCCTGCGTTGATACAGATTGGAGAGTAAGAAAATGGAAAGAAACAAGATTCTGACGATCACAATCGCTCTTGTTCTGATAGCTTCGGCTGTCGGGATCTACTGGTACTGCAATAACGATGACGAACAGTATGATCTCATCGTCGCCTGCGGAACAAAGAATTGCTACGAACCGTTTTGGGTCGCCGATCATTTCGGATTCTTCGATGACGAGGATGTGAATGTACAGATGATGTACGTTGATGGCGGTGGTTCCGCTACAACGGCCCTTCTTGCCGGCCAGGTAGATATGACACTCGTCGGTGCAGACCCTGCTATACGCCTGTTCGACAAAACGACCGACGGAATGACCATTGCGACCATCGAAACGTCACTTGGTTCTGATTCCGTCGATTTTGCCGCCCTCAGCAAATACAACGTCGATCTCACGAGTCCCGCAGCTTCTTTACTGAATTCTGATGGAAAAACAGTTAGAATCCATTGTGGCATGGACATAACTACCGGTTATTATTCGGGATACATCTCGTATCTCTACAGCGCGTACCAAGCAGGAGAACTTACCAAGGATCAATATGAACTTTTGAAAACAGTCAAGACGGATACCCAAGATGGAGGCATTGTCAACATCTCCTTTGAAAACCAACTTATAGCACTACTACAGGACACCGTTCAAATGCTTTGCAGCGGTAGTACGGTGGCCATGGCCTCTCAATATCAAGAGGTGACGGCTCTTTCATCGCCATATGAATCCGCGGTCGGATGTTGCGTCATAATCGTCTCCGGAAATGCGATTGCAGAAAAAAGCGATGCCATCACGAAAGCATTGAAGGCACTCGACAAAGCTTGTGCATTCATAGAGAATGATGAGACAAAACTGCAGGCCGCGGAATATTGTGTTGAATTCTACGGTTCGTCGACATGGACCGTAGAAAGTCAGATGACTTTCTTCAATACCCAATATTGGGACATCTGCTACATGCTGGGTCTTGAAGATTATCTGAATCTCAAAGCAGGACTGCTTGGATATGATAATTTTGATTGCTCTGACCGCATAACGCAGGATTTTCTGATAGCTGTTCATGACGGCGCGGATTATGCCTACGATACCGAACAGAACAAGATCGTTTCCAACTCTTTGATATAAACATGTTTGAACAAAAGGCGGCCAAGTGCCGCTTGACTTATTTTCACATCAGAACTATGTTCTCACTTCTTATGACGTCGTTGTAGTCCTTATGCCCGAGAACATCGGCGATCTTGTCACTGTGCAGACCCTTGATCTTCGATATCTCTGTCGAATCATAGTCTGGAATGCCTTTAGCGATTGTCCTGCCGTTGCATTCTATGGCGACAACATCGCCTCTGTCGAAGTTACCTATGACGTCCTTCACACCAACGGCGAGAAGACTCGCATGTTTCTCCAATGCCTTTGCACCACCGTCATCGACCCTCAGCGTTCCGGACGGAGAGGCCGCCTTTATCCAACGGCTCTTTTTCCTTTTTTTGGTGTTCGTAACGAAGATCGTTCCGATATCCTCGCCCGTAACGGCCTTCAGGATCACATCTGGAACGGAACTGTTCACTACCATCATGCTACAGCCGGCTTCCCTGCATATCTCCGCCGCACGGAGTTTGGTCTTCATCCCTCCGGTGCCAACTCTCGACAGCGTGTCCCCGGCCACTGAGGAGATCACCTCGTCGATCTCCTGCACCGTAGGAATGAGCTTGGCATCCTTGTGTAATTTCGGATCCTTATCGAAAAGACCGTCTACATCCGATAGTATCACCAGAAGGTCCGCATCCATTTTGCTGCTCACATATGCGGACAAGGTATCATTATCGCCAAACACGGCATCGATCTCCTTGACACAGATCGCATCATTCTCATTGAATATCGGAACCACGCCGTATTCGAGCAGGGTCTGAATGGCATTTCTCAGGTTCAGGTATTTCTCACGGTCCGAATAGAAATCCAATGTCAACAGTATCTGTGCGATCACGATGCCGTTCTTTTGAAAGCTATCGTTCCATTTCTGCATAAGGATGCTCTGTCCTACGGACGCTGCAGCCTGTCTTATCGGTACTTCTCGGGGCTTGGGTGTGGCATGCATCGCCTGCAATCCGATACCGATCGCCCCGGATGTGACGATCAGGACCTTCTTCCCGTGTTCTCTGAGCTTTTTCACCTGCTCAGCCACAGAATCCATGAATTCTGAAGAGACCGCGCCACCTCTGGTGATCGATGACGTGCCTATCTTTATAACTACGGTCTCCACACCTGCAAGCAATACTTTTCTGTCCATTTCATTCACTCAGAGATTGAATTTCTTGTCCAAGGGGATGTGCTTGAACTTCTTAGCGTTCTTCCCCACGTAATCTTTCACCACCTGACCTTCACCGACCAGGATGTACTTGTAGATCATCAGCCCTTCCATACCAACCGGGCCCCTTGAGTGTATCTTGTTCGTGCTTATCCCTACTTCGGCACCCTTGCCGAATCTGTACCCATCAGAGAATCTCGTAGAGACATTGATGAAAACATCAGCCGAATCGACCATCTTCGAAAATGACATCATCGCTTTCTTGTTCTCGGTGATTATGCCATCGGTATGATGCGATCCGTGTCTGTTTATGAAATGTATGGCCTCCATAACCGAATCGACCAATTTCACAGATATTATAAGATCGTTATACTCCGTATCCCAGTCAGATTCGGATGCTCTGACGGCCCCGTCCATCACGGAGATCGCTCTCTCATCGGCCCTGATCTCCACCCCGTTGTCTTTGAACAACCGAGCCATTTCCGGCAGGAATTCCATTGCGATCTTTGAATTGACCAGTAGCGTCTCCACTGCATTGCAGACCGCTGGATATTGTATCTTTGAATCCAATACAACCGACAACGCTTTGTCTATGTCTGCATATTCGTCCACATAGATGTGACATATACCTGATGAATGTCCCAATACCGGGATCTTTGTGTTATCCTGAATGAATCTGACGAATTCGTTTGAACCTCTCGGGATCAGAAGATCGATGTCCTCATCCATCTTCAGAATCGTGTTCACATCCTCTCTCGTTTGCATGAGCACGAACGAATCTTTAGGAACACCTGCAGACGAGGCCGCCGCTGTGAGGATATCGAACAGCACTTTGTTTGAATTCGAAGCCTCGCTCCCTCCTTTGAATACCACTGCATTTCCGGACTTCAGACAGAGCGACATTATCTGCGGTACAACATCCGGACGCGATTCGAAGATTACACCCAGTACGCCAATCGGACACCTTATCTGGTAAAGCATGAGATCATCATCCAACTCCAGCGCGGACATTGTCTCTCCGACGGGGTCTTCGATCTTCACTATGTCACGTATACCGTCTATCATCCCAGAGATCTTCTCATCGGTCACCTTCAGTCTTTTTACCAATGCATCGGTCAATTTACCGGATGCCTTCAGTTTCTCGGCTGCCGCCATATCGAGATCGTTGGCGACGATTATTCTTTGTCTGTTACCATCCAGTGCTTCAGCCATAGCCTTCAGGGCAGCATTCTTGACCGACGTCTCCAAAGCCGCAAGTTC
>JBAYAO010000015.1:0-19772 GCA_041669745.1 Candidatus Methanomethylophilaceae archaeon
GACGGTCGTCATCGGGGTCACACCGGGAACATACACGTATCTGATGAGCGACGCCAATCTGTACACTGTGCCAACGACCTTCACGGTCAAAGCGGATGGAACAAAGACGATTACCGTCGTGGCGGTCAATGCCGTGCCGATATCCGTGTCTGGATTCACACCTGGTGTCGGCTCAGTGATGATCTACAGTTCCGCATATACCGGAAACGCGGCTGTGAGCAGCATGGGATCCATCAACGTATCTGTGCCGACCGGATCGGCAGGAACTCCTGTGTACAGTCTGTACGGCGTAGATGTGAAGACCTCCAAGGTCTATTGGACGACATCGGACTCCACATCTGTCACAGGTGAGACTGGATATATGGTGAGCGGGACGCTGAAGAACAGTTCTGGATCTGCGGTTGCAGGGACGATAGTGTTCTCGGATCATGCCGACCCTTACAAGTCCATATCCGTGGTGACCGCATCTGACGGGACCTACAGTATATTGCTGCCCGCAGGAACGTACACCGTATACGCCACGAATTCCAGCAGCCTGGTTTGCATAGACACGCTCACGGTCGGAACGGAGGCGGTCGCAGATAACGATATCACCATGGTGGACGCGCGCAAGATAGGCGGCACCGTAATGTGGTACTCGTCATCGTACGATCTGTGTTATGTCCCGATCAGTGTGGAGTACACGGATTCCGATACGACATATACCATCGGATTGTTGTCGAATGCCGACGGAACATATTCCGTATACATTCCGAGTGGTTCTGCGGCTACCGTGAAGGCGTCTATCGCCACAGAGGTGTTCTATTTCGAGGTGGACAGTGCGAAGGTGTATGAGAAGACGATAACCGTCGCAGCAGCTTCGACATCCTCGACGAACAACAATTTCACGACTACCGTAGAACCGCTTCATGTGACAAACGGATCGTCATTGTATCCGATAGTCATCAGCAGTCCGTCCACAACCATCGCATCGGGCGGTTCTGCAGATGTGAGCATAACGTCACCGACGGTATACATCACCGTCAACTACACCGCGAACAACGCGTATTACTACTATTACGGAAGCTACATCATGACACCCGGGGTGGATCCCACGATCGTGGTGGATGCCGTTTCGTACTATACGCTGACCGTCAGCGGTCTTGCGGACGATGATGTCGTCACTATCTCCGCGTTGGACGACGGAGTCCAAAAGAGCAACATCAGTTCGGGTGCGACCCGTGAATACTACCTCGAGACCGGTTATGAGTTCCTCGTTAAGATCAACAACAACGACGGTTCGAAGATCCTGTATCAGAAGGTGGGCGATGCGACGACGATCGCTATTGCCAGCACCCCTCTTCAGGATGCGGTCGATTTCAGCGGGTTCGTGGGTCTAGCTGCATCTGGAACGGTCAACATCAAGGCCATAACATCCGGAGCCACGGTAATCAGTATCGATGCCACCGTGACTTCCGGCAAGTACAGTGCTACGTTGCCTATCGCGGATAGTTACGTCTTCACTGCCGAGGTGACAAAAACCGTTGACGATGTGGAATACACATACACGGCCACTAGGACGGTCACTTCGGTATCGACCGAAGACAACAATGTTGTGAACATGGCCGTTACGGGCGGCGATACAGGGGAAAATACAGGTACCGATACGGATACGGGTGTTACCGATGCCGAGATGACCATCATGGAGATGGGCAGTGTGACAAAGAGAACGCCGGTCACCTTCTCGTTGCGGGTTGAGACCTCAAGTACCAACACGTTCCTTCTGACTGCAGGTTCCAGTTGGTCGACTCTCGCATTCTACAGCGATTTTGCCATGTCACACGAGATCACGTCCATAACCAGCGTCACAGGTTCGACCACGGTCTATGCCAAAGGTACCGTCGATGCTACCAGTGTGGCGGTCAACTCCGAGGGTCTGTCGGTTGTCATAACGGATCTGGCCGGAAAGACGGTGTACACTGCGAATTTCGCATACGATGACGCCAAATGGACAAAGACCACGGCTACCGAGGAAACGACAAAGGTGAACTACGGTGAAGATGTGGTCAATGATACCGAGTACGAATATGCCATAAGTCTGGTGAACGATGACAATTTCAGCAAGACCTTCACGGTGAAGGTCAGCGAGCCGTCTGAGACGGGATGGTATTACACGTACGTGTTCGGCAATGAGATCATATCGTGGTCAGCAGACGGGTTCACGGTATCTGTGGATGGATTCTCCAGCAAAACGGTCTATTTCAAAGTGACCACAATCGATGGTTCATCGATGGATATTCCAGATGAAGTGACGTTCACGGTCACGGTCGATGAGGCAGCCGGACTCAGTACCGACGAAGAGAGCGGAATAACGATTTCCTCCGACAACAGTACCGCAACGGCGATAAATACGCCACTCACGTCAAGCTTGAGTGTAAGCAGCTTGGACGCGAGCGGCAGGGGAGTCATCATGGACGCGGGCAGTATTCCGACGTATGTGTGGGTGATGATCGCTTTGGCGGTAATACTGTTGATCCTGGCTGTCTGGCTCGGAATGAGAAGGGGGGTGTTCACACGCAAAAATTGATTGCATGGATGACGGTTCTCTCACTGTTCGCAGTCGGAGCCATGTGCATCGTCCTTTCGGACGATTCAGACGGAGCATACACGGACGTTGAAGGAAATTCGACATACGTTGAGACGGGAGGTACAGTGACCTTCACACTCAGCGGAGATGCCGCTTACTACTACACTGCGTCACTGCTGAACTCTTCGGGGACGGCACAAAGCGGTGCGGTATCCTCCAGCGGTACACTGGGTTCGACAACGTTCACGTCGACAACGACCGTGACAGCACCGAATACAGCGGGAAATTATACACTTTCAATCGTGTTCTACGAGGATTCGACGAAAGCCGTACAGATTTCGACGAAAGCCGTACCATTGAAGGTAGTGGACCCCGTCAAGTTGACGGCGACGCTGTCCAATAACGGCGAGATAGCGATGACCATAAGCGTTTTCTTCGTGATCAATGGGGAGAGGGTCACGGATAGCGAAAAGACGGTCACTGTCGCCGCTAACGGAACCGAGGATGTGACCTACGACTATGTGGTCAAGGACCTCTCCGATTCCACATCTTTCTATCTGGCATCGGACGATTCTACCATCGCCGGCAAGATAAGCGGACTGGGACCCGATAACACGCAGTCTTTCTACACATCTGCCAACGATTACACGTTGATAATTTCGGTCGTGTCGATCGTTCTGGTGTTGCTGGTGATCATAACGGTGTACATCTATCGTAAACCTGTGAAGAACTTCGGTAAACCGAAGGCGAGACGCTGATCGGAAAACGGGACGGTTCATCCGTCCCTTTTACAATTTTATTCAATATTCGAGTGTTTCTTTCTGTATTCCTTCATGAGTATGGCGTTGGTCACATCGGCGCGGGTTCTCTCCATTATACCACGTACGATATCTTGTTTTCTTCTCAAAGGTAAGATGGCATCGGGAACATCGAACATGAGCAGTTCGTTGCTCGCATCTTCCATTTCACTGAACATGTACATCGCTCCCTCAAGATCGTCCGTCATAAGACGGCTGAGAACCATCCTTCTCATCTCTCCGATGCAGTCGGCAAGACCCATGATCCAGGACTGAGGTGTTATTCTCAGGGTATCGAACGATGGAATCGCTTTTTCAAGAACGACGGCAGACAAAAGACTCGCCTCTGCGTATTCCATCCTTGCATCTTCTACAACACCGGAATAGAATATCTCGGGATCGTTCCTCAGATCCGAGTTCAACTTCTCCATATTCCGTCCCAATTCCATCAGAGCATCTACGTGATCCTCGTTCATATGTATGGAATGAATTACACGTTTGGTCTTTCTGATGATCATTCTTGACGAGGCAACGGCGAGTTCACGTTTGGTCTCGAGTTCTTCCATCCTTTCATTCACGTATGACACTGTCTCCGATAGTCCTTTCATCGTCCGGTGATATATCGGGAACAATAAAGATTATGTCAGAGGGATTTGAAAAAGAAGGTCCTGAGAAGATCGTTGAACATCTCTTCTTCCACGCATTCATCGAACATATCGTCCGACGGTACTGTGAACTCCAGGCCATCGTAGATTATGTCCATCAATGTCAACGCATCCGGCCTGGTAAGCCCGAAAGAGACGTTCTCGCCGTTCAAAGCACGTTCCACATCCGAAATTCGGGATCTTCCGCTGCCTACAGAGGCTATTGCCGCGCAAAGTTTCCTGATCATGTTCCACAAGAAGTATCTGGCTCGGAATTCGATGATGATGACTTCTTTCTCTTTTCGAAGTTCCACCGAGTCGATCTTCAGTGTCGTCGGCCGTTCATCGGGTCTACAGAATCTTATGAAGTCGTGTTCGCCGATAAAAAGTTCGGCACATCCTCTGGCAGTCAATTCATCAATACCCTTGGCAGGTAGAACGTATCTGTAGATCCGTTCCGAGGCAAACCGGGGGTTGAAATCTTTTTCCACGGTCGTTATCGATCTGTAGTATACGCCTTTGGATACGGCATTGAGAGCCTTCAGAAGATTCGTGTCATCATCGAAGGTTGTGTTGAAGACGATCACATTGCCTAAAGCGTTGACATCTCGATCCGTTCTGCTAGCAGGTTTGATATCGAACCATCCTTCAGTCTTATCGCCACCGATCTGTAGAAGGTTTGAGATCACTTCGCCTACAACGGTCTTCCTGTCGGGTTGTCTTTGGGATCCGAAAAAATCCTTGCCCATATAGGCTATCTTAACGGCGACGCGTCTTGTTGTCATCTTAAACAGCACGAAGTTGTCTCATATGTTCTACTCTGCGTTGGACCAGATCCTTCTTTCCGATATCGTGTCGAACGAATATGAAATCGCTTTTTACGTACTGTAACGCCTTTTCGCAGTTCAGTTCTGCTTCGTCGATGGTATCCGCTATACCGACTATGCCGATCGAACGGGAAGTTCCGGTTATCAATTTACCATCCTTGATGTCCACATTTGCATAGAACACGGTGGCACCGCAATCGGTGATACCCTTCTCGTCAACGGAGATCTCCTTTCCGGATTCCGATTTTACGCCGTATCCTTTTGGGACCACATATTTGCACACGGTGGCCTTTTCGGCGAATTCGACACGGTCCTCGAGTCTTCCAGTGGCCATCCTGCAGCAGATGTCGGTAAAATCCGATTCCAGTATGGGCAGGACGTTCATTGCCTCAGGATCTCCGAATCTGGCGTTGAATTCGATGATCTTGGGGCCGTTCACGGTGAGCATGAACTGCCCGTACAGTGGTCCGCGATACGGGCACCCCTCCTTAGACATGGCATCGATGACATTCCGGATGATTCTCATCGCGGCCTCTCTTTCCTCGGCAGTGACGAAAGGAAGCAGATGATTGCTGTCAGTGTACGAGCCCATTCCACCGGTGTTCGGTCCGACATCTCCTTCGTAGGCTCTTTTATGGTCCTGGACCAGTGGCATGGGCAATGCGGTTTTTCCGTCGCAGAACACCATCTGGGTGAATTCTTCGCCGATGGCACGTTCCTCAAGGATAACGCCTGCGCCGCCGATTCCGTTATCGAATATCTCGTTGATGTATTCCATGACATCCTGGAAAGAATGGAGATGTTCTCCCTGGACCTTCACTCCTTTGCCGCCGGTAAGTCCGACGGGTTTGACGACCACATCGTGCTTTACCGTTTTCAGATAGACCTCCGCATCCCTTGCATTGTCGAATGATGCGAATTCAAGGTTGCCATCTATGTGGTATTTTCGGACGAGCTCTCTCATGAATGTCTTGGACGTTTCGATCCTGGCCGCTGCCTCTGTCGGGGCTGCACATCTGACGCCGATCCCCTCTAAAGCATCCACGATCCCCACGCTCAGAGGGGCCTCCGGGCCTATATAGGCCAATTCCACCCCGTTCTCCTTGGCAAAATCGCAGATCTCCTCGATGTTCTTTTCGTCAGTCAATCTGTATTTTCTGGATCTGGTCATGATCCCGGGGTTGGCGTTCTTCATCACGGCGTATATCTCCGCTCCCGATCTGAACAGCGCTTCGACGGCAGCATGTTCCCTTCCGCCTCCACCTACTGTTAGGACCTTCATATGATGCACCTCAGAGATTCAGTGCCGAGATCACTTCGTCGATTCCGATCTCCTTCTTCACACTTGTCTTGAGCATTTTCTTGTTGCCGCCGGTAAGTTTCTCATAATCCTGAACGACAACTTCCGGATCCACATCGACTGCATCCGCGATATCGATCTTGTTGAGTATCGCAACATCCGAATGGATGAATATGTCGGGATGTTTTCTGACCATGTCATCCCCTTCGGTGGTGGATATCACAACGACTCTGTAGTCGGTTCCGAGCGGGAAATCGGCAGGACAAACCAGGTTACCCACATTCTCTATGAACAGCACATCCACGTCGTCAAGATCGATCTCGTGGAGCGCTTTGTGGACCATATTGGCATCCAGATGGCATTCCTTCCCGGTATTGCAATTGGATGCGCTCATACCCGATTTTCTCATCCTCGCGAAATCATCAGTACCGGTAACATCTCCCGCTATCGCATACACCTTTACACCTTTCGACCTGAGTTTTTCAGCGATCTTGATTATGAGCGCTGTTTTTCCAGAACCTATCGAACCCATGAAATCTACGGAGACGATGTTATGATCCTTCAGGAGATGGTAGTTCTCATGGGCGATATTGCTATTTTCCCTGAGTACATCATACTCCATTCCGACGTTTGTGATGTTGTGCATGCTCTACCGTTAAAACGTTACGATTATTAAGAGTTAGACATGCAGGGAAGGAAATACCCCGTGACAGCGCATATGCGGCATCAGATCTTAGTTCGGCCCATATGAAGACCGAAAACTTCGGGGGACAACGTGTCATGAGGATATGCTCGTTGACGATGGCGTCGGTATTTTCATCATTCGTCGATGATGGCATCCCCCTGGTAACGGAAGCAAAAAGCAGCCCCTGTATCGGAAACAGAAATAAACCAAGAACAGATATACGAGACGGGCAGCATGAGCTATTCGAAAGAGTTATTGAGGATTCTGGAATCCGTTGGTGCCAAAGAGGGTTCGAGACTGTCAGTCATGACGGAGGGCGGGACATACGTGGGTACAATGATGCCACACCATGATTTCAGTGCTCCCGATATAATCGTTCTGAAGATGAAGAGCGGGTACAACATAGGTATAAGGATCGACGGGAGATCCAGGATAGAGGTATTGGAGGAGCCCGTATCGAAGATTTATAAGGAAAAGGAGGTAGAACCCAAAAAAGGCCTTCCCAATCTGGTGCTCCTCGGTACAGGAGGCACGATAGCATCGTACGTGGATTACAGGACGGGTGCTGTTCATCCGGCGCTGTCGACATCTGACATGGTCAATGCTGTTCCCGAGATAAGGGACATTGCGAACATCCGTGCAAAGGTGCTGTTCTCGATCTTCTCGGAGAACATGGACGTACATCATTGGCAGGAGCTTGCGGAAGCTGTTGCAAAGGAGATAAACGATGGTGCGGACGGTGTGATAATACCGCACGGAACGGATACGATGGGGTATACGGCCGCTGCACTTTCATTCATGCTCGGTGACATCACCAAACCGGTCGTTCTCGTAGGCGCACAGAGATCATCCGACAGGCCGTCTTCGGATGCATCCAGCAATCTGATGGCATGTGCCAGATTCTGTACGCAGGCGAACAGAGCGGGTGTTTTTGTTGTTATGCATGATACACCCGGGGACGATTCTTTCGCAGTACACACAGGTTCGAGGGTAAGAAAGATGCACACCTCCAGGCGTGATGCGTTCAGGAGTATGAACGTTGTGCCGATAGCACACATCGACGATAAGGGTAAGATAACGATCAACACGGAGGGCCGTGCCGTCACGAATGACAGAGTGACGGCAAAGACGGACATGGAAAAGGCCGTGATATTGCTGCAGTACTATCCCGGAATGGACCCGGAGCTCTTCGAGGATGTGGTGACCAAGAGCAGGGGGGTGGTCATTTCCGGTTCCGGTCTCGGACATGTGAACGAGAACATGATACCGCTGATAAAAAAAGCCGTTGCCAAAGGTACGATCGTAGTGATGACATCCCAATGTCTCAACGGGCAGACCAATATGAACGTATACAACACAGGAAGGGATCTTTTGAAAGCCGGTGTCATATCTGTATTCGACATGCTTCCGGAGACTGCCTATGTCAAGTTGATGTGGGTACTGGCCAACAGCGAAGACAGAGACGAGGCCGAGAGGCTCATGAGGACACCGCTCGCCGGCGAGATGAGCCAGAGGAGGACAATCGATGTCTGAACACGAGCTTGTCTGCGGTATAGAGATCCATCAGCAGCTTGATACGAAGAAGCTGTTCTGTTCCTGCGAGAGTCATCTCTGCGATGACGGTGTCGGCACCTATTACAGGAGGCTGAGACCGACCACAAGTGAGATGGGTGAAGTGGACAGGGCAGCATTGGTGCAGTTCCAGAGGGACATGGGTTACAGGTATCAGTCTTCGCCGGGTGTAAGCTGTCTGGTCGAATTGGATGAGGAACCGCCGCACGATACCAATGCAGATGCGCTATCCACTGTTCTGACGTTCTCGGAGATGATGAAGGCGCATGTGGTCGACGAGGTTCACTTCATGAGGAAGATCGTCGTAGACGGGTCCAATACATCAGGATTCCAGAGGACGGCACTGATATCGATGGACGGAGAGGTCGATGTCAATGGTAAGAAGGTCTCGATACTGTCGATCTGTCTGGAGGAGGATGCTGCACGCAAGATAGAGACGAAGGCCGGTGAAGTGACATATCGTCTGGATAGGCTGGGGATACCGTTAATAGAGGTGGCCACGGGGCCGGACATACATACTCCCGAGGACGTCATGGAGGTCGCACTCAGACTGGGAACGCTTCTGAGATCCACGAGAAAGGTGAAACGTGGCATCGGGACAATCAGGGAGGATCTGAACATATCCGTTCCGAATGGTGCCCGTGTCGAGATAAAGGGCGTGCAGGAACTCAGACTGCTTCCGCTGTATGTCGAGAATGAGGCCAACAGGCAGAGGATGCTCATAAGGATAAAGGACATCCTCGTCTCCAGAAAGACGGAGGGGGTTCCGTTCGAACCATTGGACGTCACGGAGGTCTTCAGGGATTGTGAGTCCAAGATAATACAGGGTGCACTGTCCGAGAAGGGCAAAGTCATCGCCGTCCGTCTTCCGGGATTCGCCGGTGTGATGAACGGTGACGACGGGAAACTTCGTTTGGGTTCCGAAATGGCACAGAGGGCGCGTGCCAAAGGTGTCAAGGGGATATTCCATTCTGACGAATTACCCGGATACGGGATAGATGCACGGTACGTGGAGTCATTGAGAGAGGATCTCGGAATGGCGGGGGATCTAGATGCTTTCGTCATCTGTGCCGCAAAGGAGAAGAAAGCGGTCGAGGCACTGCAGGTCGCCGTCGAGAGGGCGAACGAGGCGCTGATCAGGGTCCCCGAGGAGACCAGGGATCCATTGCCGGACGGTACCTCGAAGTATTCAAGACCGTTACCGGGTGCCGCAAGGATGTATCCGGAGACGGATGTTCCGCCGATCACGATCACCAGAGAAAGGATGGAACAGGTCCGCTCCAATCTTCCCGAATTCCCGGAGCACATAGAGGACCGTCTGGTCGCCGAGTACGGTATCAACCGGCAGCAGGCAAGGCAGATCGTAAGACGGGACAACATAGAGCTGTTCGAGAGGATATCCAAGGAATACGATATGGCCAATATTGCAGCCAGCATGTTCCTGAACACATACGGTGAATTGGAGCACGAGGGCCTGGATCCGCATGTGCTCACCGAGGGATCGATAATGGAGGTCTTCGGGATGCTGAGAAGTGCACGTTTTGCAAAGGAAGCGCTCCCGCCGATCCTGAAGGAATTGGCCGTCGGGGCAACCGCAGAACAGGCAGTCGCGAAACTGGGACTTGAGCCAGTGGACACCGATGAGGCCGTCGGCATCATAGCCAGGATAGTAAAGGAACGCGAAGAGTTCGTCAGGAGCAAAGGTCTTGAATCCATAGGGCCGCTGATGGGACCGGTGATGGGTGCGTTGAGAGGGAAGATGGACGGCAAGGAGGCCAATGATCTCCTGGTCCGGGAGATAAAGAAGCTTATCGGGTGATCTCCAATACGTCCAACCTTTCGAAGAACAGCGGGAGTTCCCCGTCCTTCCTGACGTTGTAGACCGAAAGCAGCGATGAAAGCCGTTCATGGTCCATAAGGGACGATGTGACTATGACGATCCTGCCCTTTTCGGTGAGATAAAAAGGTGCCTCTCTCAGCAATTCGGGCAGAGGACCGATACCATCAGGTCCGCCGGACCACGATCTCTCGAGCATTCCCTCATCGTCCACAGGAAGATAGGGAAGATTGAAGACTATCGTATCAAATCTTCCTTCGACGTTTTCGAAGAGGTCCGATCTCTTCACCGTCATCCGGACATCGTTGGTCTCCGCATTCTTCCTAGTGACTTCCACAGCTGACTGGTTTATATCGACCGCGGTCACCTCGCCGCCGTTCAAAGCACAGTGTATGGATACGATGCCGGAACCGCACCCGATCTCCAATATCCGTTCGCCTACCGAGATGTTCAGTGATTCTATCAGAAGTATGCTGTCCTCCGAAGGAGGATAAACGTCGTCCCTTTCTTCGATGTCGAGCTCCGGTCTGTATTTCATTCGAATGAACACTCCTTTAAACCGAAAGCGAGATTATGGTATTTATGAACCAGTTGGATGTACTTGTCATCGGGAATCTCAAAAGGTCGGAGGACGGTTCCATCCTTGATGCGAACTCCACATCGACTCTCATAAAAGCGGACGGTCGTTTGATCGTCGTCGATACAAGTACAGTTAGAATGAGACCTGCGATCAAAGTATCCTTCAAGCAGATAGGCGTCTTTATGAAGGACGTCGATACGGTGATCCTGACCCACATGCATCACGACCATGCGGAGAATACGGACCTTTATCCGAATGCCGAGGTCTATGTACATTCCGGCGACGAAAACATACCATCAGGATACAATGTCGTCGACAGCGACACGGAGATAGCGGACGGTGTAAGATTGGTGCATACACCAGGACACACGCTGGATTCGATGAGTGTTTTCGTACACGGAGACGGGATGAGATACGTCATTGCCGGAGATGCGATACCGTTGAAGGACAACTGTACGAAGATGTTGCCTCCCGCAGTGAACATCTCAAAGGAGCTTTCTATCAAAAGTATTAAAACCATTACCAACTTCGCAGACGTGATCATCCCGGGTCATGGACAACCGTTCATGACGGGAAGGTGAGGTGTCGTCTATGAGAGAGATTCCCGATGCGATTTACTACGAGTGTCCCAAGTGTAACGATATTACGTTGCACGAGGTCCTTAAGGGCAAGATGGGGAAATCCTCATTGGAAGCGACCCTCCGCTGTGAGGATTGTCAGAACACATTCAACACTGTTGTGAAGTTGCCTAAGATAATAAAGACGAAGGTCGTGGTCAGCGACGGCCCCGTTTCCGAGAGCACGATCACGGAACTGGAGGAAGGCGACAAGATCACCATAGATGATGAATTCTTCATCGAGGACGGGAGACGTCTCAGGGTATGTGCCATCGAACTGGAGAACGGCAGACGGGTGAAGAAGGCTCTTGCCGAGAATGTCAGGACGCTCTGGGCCAAACAGTTCGGAATCCTCAGCATCAAAGTGACGGTCAACAACAATCGCGTAAGCTATTCGAGGAGGATAGAGGCTGAACCGGACGACGAGTTCACGGTCGGTCAGATGATATCCCTTTCGGACATGGACTGCTACGTACACGCGATAAAGACGCGTGAACGTCTGATAAGCAGAGGCGATGCAGAAGCAAGGGAGATCGTCAGAATCTACGGCAAGCTAAGACAGAGGTCAATTCCTATCCTCGATATCGAGGAGGATGACGTCGAGGACATTTGAGATATTCCCGCTTCTTATCACGTTGGTTGCCGCAGCTTCGGTATAAGGATCGACGGGGTTGAAGGCGATGGATACCCCCGTATTTTGGAACATCTTGATGTCGGTGAACGAGTTCCCGATCGATACGCATCTCTTGGGGGTCGTTCCGAACTCTTCGATGAAATCCCTTACGTTCTTCCCCTTGTCCTGCAGGTCCACATTCATCCTTCCTTCACCGGTCAGTCGTCCGTCAGGATAGGATTCCAATGTATCGGCCACATAGCCGTCGAAACCGAATTCGTTTGCGATCATTTTTGCTGCGAGGTCGATACCTCCGCTGCAGATCACACTTTTTATATCATTGTACTTCAGACCGACTATCGTTTCCTGTATCCCGCTAATGAGCGGCAGGTCTCTGAATATCCTCGCGATATCGTTGACTGTGATGTCCGGTCTCACGATCTTCCAAAGAGCGATATCGCGTCTCATGAATTCCGGTTCGTCTATTTCCCTGTTCACGAACGCCTGATAGGATTCCTCGTTGTCCACACCGAGTACCTGATGGATGAATGCCCAGGAGCTTCTTGTCGTCGTCAGGACACCGTCCATGTCGAAGATCACTAGGTCGAAACGTCTACTCATGTCCCCAGATAAAGGGAGCGTCGTATAAAATCTGACGTTCAGCAGATTATTATTGTCGGTGGTGCTTACAGGAGATAATGATCACTTTCATCGGCACGGGCCACATATTCGACCTCTCTGAGCCCATGATGTTCATCATAAAGCAGATTTGGCCGGATGCTGTACTTGTTGAACTGGACGAATCCCGCTACACGGCGATGACGTCCGCCGACAGCGGTGAGAGAAGTCGTCGCGGATATGCAGATGTCCCGTGGATATACAGGAGCACCGCGAAATATCAGGACAGGATGTCCAAAGAATACGGGTCGTCCAATGTGGGCAGCGAGATGCTTACCGCTGTGAACACAGGAAAACTGGTAGGTGCCAAGATAGGGTTCATCGATTCTGATGCAGGCAACGTTATGAGAGAGGTATGGAACGAGATGTCCCGCAGGGAGAGATTAAGGTACAGCATATCGACGCTCAGGGACCGTATATCGGGGAAGAAAGAGATAGAGAAGACAGTGGACGATTTCAGCAGGAATGAGGAAGAGATGATAGCCGACATGCGCAAGAAGTATCCGACCCTCGTCGCAAAGCTCATCGATGAACGCAACGAGCACATGGCCGGTCAGATACGGAAATATATTTCAGAATGCAAGAATATGGTCGTGGTCGTCGGAGATGCCCATGTCGAGGGCTTATCCTCATACTTCAAAGAATTCGAAGTGAGGAAGATAAGACTCGCAGACCTGCTTGACAGGGATAAGATGGATGCTGTGCGTTCAGCATTGTGGAATAGAGATGAGAAAGATGAAAGTTGAACTGCTCGCATACACCAAGGACGCTGACGACATATGTGCTGCAGCGGGAAAATCATGCTATTCGGACAGTTCCTCATACGATCTATTGGGCAGCGAGAATCCTGAGAAAGTGCTCGAAAAGATCGTCGGCATGGGTCATCTCTCGGTGATCGAGCACGCAAGTTTCACATTTTCAGTGGAAGGGGTATCCAGAGTATTGACGCATCAGCTGGTAAGACATCGTTTGGCATCCTTCTCACAGCAGAGTCAGAGGTATGTCTCTCTCGATGAGCCCACGTACGTGGTACCCGATACGGTTGCGGCGGATCCCAAAACGAGACAGCTGTACGAGGATACGATGAAAAGGATATGGGATGTGTACAAGGAATTGGAAGAAACGGTACCGCCGGAGGATGCCCGTTACGTACTTCCGAACGGATGCACGACCAATATAACGATAACGATGAACGCCAGGGAATTGCTTCATTTCTTCTCCCTCAGGTGTTGCAATCGCGCGCAGTGGGAGATAAGGGATATGGCCGACAGTATGTTGGTGCTCTGTAAGGACGTTTCCCCGACGATCTTTCGGGCCGCAGGACCACCCTGCGTAAGAGGGCCGTGTCCAGAAGGCAAATTGAGTTGTGGCAGACCGAGGCTTGATTTGAAGGAAAACGCACGGAAGCCTTAAATAAGGAATATCCTTAATCCGAGGTACTCGGTGAAGATAATGGGAAGAATCAGACCCACATACATCAAGAGAGTGGCCATAGAACTCGTCAACAGATACCCGAAGGCGTTCAACAATGACTTTGAGAACAACAAGGTCATGGTAAGCAACCTGACGGATGTCTACTCGGTCAAGATGAGGAATCGTATCGCAGGTTATGTAACGCGTTACGTTTCGCATGCCGAGATCTAAACCGTCCTCTTTTGATAAGAAAATAAATCCGCATACGAACCCTGCCCGCGTGGGGTAGCTTGGATATCCTGTGAGATTGCGGATCTCTTGACCCGGATTCGAATTCCGGCGCGGGCACCATCTCTTTTAAAGACCATCCGTGGAAGGACATTTTTTCTTTGAAATCGTTTGTGCCATCGATCCTTTTTCGAATACAGGACCGACCCAGCAACCAGAGGATTCATTCTTCTGAGGTCTCAGTGGGCCAGACCCTTCTGACTATCTCAGCGTCACCAGGCGGGATTATCCTGGCGATTTCTTCTTCCGGTACTTGCAGTTCTTTCGCCATCAGGGCGGTGCTCTTCGCAGCCTTTCCTCTTCCAGGATGGATCACATAGTATTTCGAGGAGAGCCTTGTCACGGATTCGACAGGACCGCACATGACCTTCCTCGTATTCTGATACTGTATCTCGCCGATGGCAAGTTCCATCGGAAGATGATGTTCATAGTTCCTTTTTCCGCGGATTATGAATGCACCTCTTGGTACGAACTCTCCGGCTTGTGGGGTCTTACTTACCTGATCGGTATAGACCCAATATGCGCTTCCGTCGCTCAGGGCAGCAACCCAGGCTTTGGATTGTGCAAGAGCGAACAGGCAGGTCTCCCTCAGATCCTCCGGTGTCGCATCACGTCCTTCCTTGAGTATGGTCGATGGTGCACCGTGCATATCCGCATGTGCATACAGGTCCTCGTCCTTCAGGTGCTTCTTGACTATATTGTCGTTGGTGTGCGCATCCCTTCCGGCAATGACCATCTTTCCAGATGTTGTTATGAACCACTTGTATCTTTCGAACCAGAACTGCTTGGTGGGCTGCACCTTATTCGACATCTCGATCTTGGCCTTGATGAATCCCTTTCTCTTTTTCTCCAAAGCCTCCTTGCTGTCCCTCAGTGCCTCGTCCGCTCTCAATGCCTTTTCATTCAGGTCTTTACCCTGCTGATATATCGAAGAGGCATTGGCATCAATGGCTTTGGTGTAATCCAACGTGACGCTCGTTTTGTCAAAGATAGCGGTAACCGTATTCTTCGACGGATCTATCGACGATACATAAGGTATCTTCATAGCTCCCTCGGCGAGTTTATCCCAGGTGATCTTTCTCGATTGTTCGGAGAGTACGGTCAACAGTTCGTTCACCGGTTGGTAATTGGCGTATATGAGGTCAGCCCTCTTTCTGAGGTCCTCGGCCTCTGTCCTGTATTCTTCGATCGTCTCCGTCTGTCTGTCGATCCTTCTCTGGAGTTTATCCATCTCAGGATCCGTATAATCCTCCTCTTCGGCCTCTTTGAGAGAGGATATCAGACGGTCAAGGGCACAGGACATGGTCTCGAATCTCTCTGATGTATACTGGTCGTAGATTGCGAGTTTCACGGGGGCAACATCAATGATCTCGTCGCCGTTGCTGTACACGGTGGGTTCTGGGGATTCGAGCACGCGTGTCACAATTTCCCTCATGACATCGTAGAGCTTTTTGACATCTTCATCTGACAATTCATATGATTTCGTATTCTTGTCCATATCCGAACGTTTGCATATCTCCTCTGCATACTGCCCGCCCAGGTTCGCTCCTGTGGCAAGTGTTCTTACAAGATCCGATGCAGAATCCTTTACGGCAGAGACAAAATCCTCGAACGTAGAGGACGTCGGATCGAATCTGGATTTCGGTATGACATATGCCTCTCCGGGTCTTACACTCCTGTCCCTCATCGTCTTCTGTATGAGGCAGTTCAGTATCTTCCCGTCCAGTACCAGCAGTATGTTCCCTCCTCCGAACATCTCGAAGATCAGGTCATATTCCGCATCCGCCTTAAGGAGCTCCATTACGATGACACGATCGAAACCGACCTGGCGTACGTTGCCTATGCGCGCATTGTCAATGTATTTTCTCAGGAAAGTCGCGAAGGACTGAGACAGGATCGGCGTTTCCGGTTTATTCGCCGGAAGGAACAGCCATTTCTTGTCTTTGAAAAAAAGCTCTCTCTTTCCTTGTCCTTGCACATTGATGCGGAACAGTACGTTATTGCCCCATTGGAAAACCTTGTCCATATGAGCGTCTGTAAGGGAGGCCATCTCTGTTGCGATGGAACGAACATCAAAAGAGCTCATTTCCTTCTTCATGAGCACAGGTTAGGCGCACTTCGAAAATAAACTTATCCAGTTTGTCGTCAGAAACTTTTATCAATGAGTGTCATGTTAGCCCATCTAACGCCGCTGTGGCTAAGGGGTATAGCGACGCCTTGGTAAGGCGTAGGTCGTGGGTTCAATTCCCATCAGCGGCTCCACCATCGTCTTCTAGTGGCTTTTGGATACATTTTTAGCCGGACCCGGTATCTGGTTTTCGGATGGCGATATCGTGAGACAGTCTTTCCAGGGAGTGATAGCATTATTCTGGGTGGTTTTTTGGACCGCAAGGATTCTCGCAGATTACGACAGGTATGTCATGACGGAAGATGGGAGGCTGTTTCTTCTGCTGTATTTCATCGCAATCGGGATGGGTATATTCTTCATGCTGTATCTGGCGGTAAAGAACCACGGGCGGAGAATTCTTGCAAAGATAAGCAGGCAGAGGTTCTGTCCAGAGTGTTATGCACACATAGGGAAGGAGAAAGAGTTCTGTCCCAAATGCGGAGCAAATCTCAACGGGTCGGGCTACGTGACATATTGCACCTACTGCAACACACGGATCCTGGATGCCGACCGCATGTTCTGTCCCAAATGCGGTAGGGAACTTAAGAAATGAAATCGCATGTCGGAGACATTCGAGAAAGGTCAGGCCATCTTGTAGAATACGAAACCTGACCAGATCTTCGGGAAGAAGAAAGTCGTCTTCTTTGGCATCCTTTTACCGATCATGGAGAGGTCCCAGATAGTCTTCAGACTGGGTTTGTTGAGTACTATGGCAAGATCGTATTCCTTATTGTCCATCTTTTTCTTAACCGATGCGTACTCGGCATCGTATCCTACCTTCCCTTTACCCTCGTCGGTCTTGTATATGCCTTTCATTATGAGTTCCTGTGCCACATACGTGTCGAGGTTCCACATGGGATCTCCATCGTTGTCGTATCTTGCAAGGAAACATCTGCCGGAACTGAACATCAGACCCATCTCCCAGTCCCCGAGCTTCGAGATCATCTCGCTGTCATCGGCGACCTCGATGGTTTCCATCTTCGTCTTTATTTTGGAAACGACGTTCTTTTCCGAGATCTCATCACTTTTTATCAATCTGTGAGTAGGCCAAATGACCAGGCCCGGATCTTTTGAAGATACCAATGTGGTGAGGACGTAGGATTTCATTTCGTTGCCTGGATTCTCAAGCGAATAGTTCAATGCCGTTTCATATCTGTGATGTCCGTCGGCAATTAGCATCTTCTGTCCTTTGAGTTCGGCCGTTATCTTTTCTATTATCTCCTTGTCCTCGATCCTGAGATATTCATGTGTCACATCTGAAACGTCCGTATACGTGTAAAGCGGTTTTGAGACCCTGGTTATATCTTTGCTGAGTCCGGAGGAGAATCCTTCGAAAATACCGAAAATCGATTCAAGGTGAGTTTCCATGTCCCTGAGTAGATTCAGACGGTCCGCCTTTACTCCGGAGAAGGTCTCTTCATGCGGGATTACATTGCCTTCCTCATAGCTCTCTGTCTTCAATTTCCCGACTATACCTGTCCTTACGCAGGTCTTTCCGTCATTTTCGAAGATCTGTCGGTAAAGGTAGAACGAATCCTCGTCCTGAACAAGCGAACCGTCATCGATCCACGACTCGAGTTCCTTTCTGGCTTTTCCGTATCTTCCGGCCTCAGGCATCAAGGTGAGTCTGGTGACGTTGTGTGCATTGTTCTGCAGTTCTCTGAGACGATCGTCATCTATGACATCATAGGGTGGGGAAATACGTTCATCGATCTTTTCACCGTCCATGAGCGACGGTCTGTAACCCGGAAAAGGAAGGAAAGTGACCATAGGATTGCACCTTATGATCAGAACGTACAGTCACTTCCTATATATCCCTTATGAATCAACAGATTCTGGGCACGGGATCGCCTGCCGGCGGTTCAAGGATCCTCCTTCCGCCGATCTCTGTTCTCATTATCACGCGGGGTATGTCGGATTTGACAGCGTGTCCTATGATGGTCGCATCCTTTCCAAGAGGATGTGAATGTAATGCCCTTAGGATCTCATCGGCCATTTCAGGGACGCATGCGATGACGACTTTTCCCTCATTGCCGATGCTCAGCGGATCTATGCCAAGCATATCACACGCATTGATGACACCCTCTTTCAACGGGATCGACGGTTCGTCGATCTCCATGCCTATCTTCGATTTTGAACACCACTCGTTCAGGGTGTTTGCGAGACCCCCTCTGGTGGGGTCCTTCATGGAGGTTATACCGCCTGTTTTCAATCCGGTCTCGATAAGTTTGTTCAAAGGAGCGACATCGCTCTGTACGGTGCTTTCGAAACCATATCCCTCACGGAAGGACAGCAGGGCGATCCCGTGGTCTCCGACCGTACCCGAAACTATTATCGCATCGCCGGACCTGATATTGTCGTCAGTCATCCAATTCGAATCGATTTTCCTGTAGTTCGATGCCACGTCGATGTTATGATCCAAATAATCAGACCTTCTACCGACAGCGGCTGTGACCATGATCACCTGGTCCACTGCACCGGATTCAACGACTTTCGTGTCTCCTGTGACTATCGGTACTCCGCAGCCTTCCGCGGTCTTACCCATCGATGTGAGGATCCTGTCGACGACGTCGACATCCAATCCGGCTTCAAGTATCAATGAACACGACAGTGCCAAAGGTTTGCCGCCCATGACCGATATGTCATTGACCGTACCGGCCACGGAGAGCGATCCGATATCACCACCTGGGAAGAACAAGGGCTTTACCGTATGTCCGTCGGTTGTGAAGACAATACCGTCAACCACGGCAGAATCATCGAATGCATTGAGCGGCACCTCGGCCTTCATTTTGGGGAAATGTGATGTCACATGTTTGGAGAGAAATTCTTGCATGGTCTCTCCCCCAGCTCCATGATTCATTATGATCTTAGCCATAGTCACTGCAATACAAACAAAACGAATAAACTTGTTGCTATGGAATGAATCCTTATTCTAAAACAACATTTATATTTCCTTAATCTATCCAGACCCCCAGCGGTAAGGAATTCATTGCGTCTCTATGTGTGGTAAACTGATAGAACTTGACGATATCAGCCTTCGGATTCGTTGTGGCCTGAACTGACGATCGACGGGGTTTGATAATGAAGAGATACAGGTTGATTATGTTCTCGCTCGCCTTACTTTTCACAACCGTGTTCTTATCTTTTTCGTTACCGGAATCTTTTGGAGATACTACAATAAATAACCA
>JBAYAO010000016.1:0-19678 GCA_041669745.1 Candidatus Methanomethylophilaceae archaeon
AATAACCAGTGTGAACAAGATAGTTATACATTACCAGACCTTTCAATGAACCATGGATCCGAACTCCCGTTTTCTTCTGAGGGCTTTCAGAAAGTACTACAAGGAGAATGCCGTCATAATGCCGGACCGTTTTGCGAGAAGGGAATACGGATTCATGTTCTTCGACAGAAATTTCGTTCAGAGACATCTCGGATTCGCCAAACCGTCGGATCTTCAAAGATTCCTGATAGCACAGGTCCCGTCACACAGCTATTATTCCACCGCATACTACAGGACGCCGAATGCTGCCACAATGGAAGAGAAGGAATGGTTGGGTGCAGAATTGATATTCGATCTGGATGCGGACCATCTGAAAAATGCGGAACGGATGACCTACGATGAGATGCTGCGTCAGATCCGAACCGAGATGATTAATCTGACCGATTCCTTTCTGATGGATGATCTGGGTTTTACCGAGGAGCAGATAATGATCACGTTCTCCGGCGGCAGAGGATACCATGCACACATCAAAGAAGCGGATGTTCTGGGTCTTGGAACGCATGAGAGAAGGGAGATCGTCGATTACATCACATCCAAGGGACTGAATATCGATTGGATATTCCCGTACGCGAGGGTGGCGACATCCACAGTGACGATCAACGGCAATGAACGGGTCAATGTCGCAAGAAACCGCACAATCCCGAACGAGGACGCGGGCGGGTGGAAACTCCGTATGAGGAACGGACTGAAAGAGGTCGTCAACAACATATGCGATATGGATGTCAAAGACGTGAAAAAGGAATATCCCGCTATCAAAACCTCACAGAGTAAAACGGTGGAGGGATGGCAGGAAGACCTCAGGAAATCAAGGGACCTGATATTCACGAACAATAAGATGTCTACCCTGAAAAAAGGGACGCAGGACGCGTTGATCAAGATCATGGCGAACGACGTGGCCTACCGTCTGTCGGGCGAAGTGGATGAGCCTGTCACGGCCGATGTCAAGAGACTGATACGTCTGCCGGGTTCTGTGCACGGAAAGAGCGGATTACGTGTGACGCCCATAACCAGGACTGAACTGACGGACTTCGATCCGCTGAAGATGGCTGTTCCGAAAGAATATTCCGACGATCCCGTCACAGTAACGCTGCACAGGGATTATGACATCTCGATGAAAGGACAAAGTTTCAAACTCAGCGCAGGAACTACCCAGGTGCCCGAATATGTTGCGGTTTTCCTTGTCGGAAGAAAGATCGCGGATATCGGTGACGGTACGAAGGAACCGGATAAATTCTTCTAAAGGGACATGCAGCAGCATTGATGCTCTCTGACTATTTCGAATCCCTCGGATGCTGCCCATGTTACCGTCTCCCTCGATGGATTGGCTATCCGTCTGATGCCTCTTTCTATGCATTTTATTTCTAGATTGCGGTTACGACGGTCTCTCATACATCCGAGGGTAACATTGAAACCATTGTTGACGAGCGTCTCTGCCGCGGAGAGGATACTGTCTTCCGTCGGAAGGACACATTCCATTCCGGTTCCTTTTGTCGGAACCAGTGCCAGCAATACAATATTTGTCAATCTTTTCTCTTGAACCAATCTTGCCGAAAGAGAAAGGTCCCGAATACCGAATCCGACGGTGAGATGCGGAATCGGTACTCCGCCTGCATTCGTGATCTCATCCAATAGTTCCGAATATTCCGATGGATCGCGCTGAAGATGCAGAATCGAAGAAATAACATCCGGATCCTGGTGTATATCCACCGAAAAACGTTTGACACCCGCCGATACCAGTCTTTCTATGTCCTTTTTGCTCGCAAAACCCGCGTGGACGTTTACAGACAAACCCATGCCTACGATCCTGCGGATCTCGTCCGTCAAATGTCCCAACGGAACCTTGCCTTCGGTGTCACAGCCGCCGCTAATCAGCATGCCAGTACATTTCTTCTCCGATAGTTTCTCTGCAACGGTCATTAATTCTTTTCCATCATGGACAGGGATCATTTTCTGCAGGTGGACCCCCATACAATGCTCGCACATCTCATCGCAATGGGCACCTGTGACCGATATCGAAGGGAATTCCTTTCCTGGCATACATGCCACCAATCTTCTTTTTTCGACTTCCATTCAAGACCGGATGACCAAAAGCTTTATGACATAGATATAATTCATCGTATCAGGTGATAAAAATGAAAGGCTTCCAAGTAAAAGGTTCCTTCAAAGACGTCAGAATGGGAGACCAGCCCTTTGCCGTCGAAATAGCAGCAGAGGACGTTGATGCTGCAAAAGAACAGATAGTCTCGACTCTGGGTAGCAGACACAAAGTGAAAAGGTGGCAGATCACCATCGACAGCATCACTGAGATGGCACCCGACGACATACAGAACCACATTGTGAAATACAGAGTCGGTGCATGAAAATGAATGACGATGAGCTCCGTCAAATGATGTCCACGCTTGACGCCTACAAGGGACAGCTGGACACCATGGCGCAGCAGTCACAGCTTCTCCAATTTTCGCTTGAAGAGGCGATGAGAGCGCGCGATACGCTGAAAGCGTTGAACGATGCGAAAGAGGGCGATGAGATATTGGTACCGGCCGGTGCGTCGTCATTTGTTACTGCAAAACTCACTTCCAAGAAGACTGCTCTGGTCAGTATCGGAAATCGAACCTCGGTCGAGAAATCGTTCGATGAGGCGATAGAGTACATGACCAGCAACATAGATGAGATCACCGAGGCCCTGAAAAAGATCACTGAGACGATGAATAAGATGAATAACGATGCTCGGAGTCTCGCTACTGCTATCCAGCAGGAATATCAGAGAAGACAGCAGTGATTTGTCCATGTTTGATTCCCTGAAGAACAAGATTAAGGTCCTTTTCAAGAAAGCTCCGCAGGAGATAGTTTCCGATAAACCGGAACGAAAAGAGACGCCGACCGTTACAGAATCAACGGAGAATCTGTCCAGAAAGGAAAAAACGAAATTGGCCAAGGAAGAAAAGAAACAAGTCCTCCATGATTCTGAGTCCATCGTGGGCGATTCCGGAAAAAAGATAAAGGAGGGCAGCCTGGATGATTTTCTATGGGATCTGGAAATCGTCCTGATGGAAGCCGATGTCGCACTTCCGGTGGTCGAAGAGATAAAGAACGGCGTAAAGGAAAATCTTTCTGGCAAGAAATATAACCGAAGCTTCGACCTAGAGGAGGTCGTAGAACTTGCAATCAAGGATTCTATAAGGGATGTTCTGAAACTCAACGAGTTCGATTTCGATGCTTGGGTGAAGGAACAGCAAAGACCGTTCTCCGTGATGTTCGTCGGCATTAACGGAACCGGAAAGACCACTGCAATAGCGAAGATCGCAAATCGTCTGATGAAAAACGGTATGACCGTTGTACTGGCCGCCGGCGATACATTCAGGGCCGGAGCGATCGAACAGCTGACGATCCATGCCGACAGATTGGGATGCAAGATCGTCAAGCATACTCAGGATGCGGATCCGGCGGCTGTTGCATACGATGCGATCGAACACGCCAAAGCAAAGAGAAAGGATACGGTTTTGATAGATACGGCAGGACGTATGCAGACCAACAGTAATCTGATCGATGAGATGAAAAAGATAGTCAGAGTGGCCAAACCGGAACTGAAGATATTCGTCGGAGATTCGCTAGCCGGCAACGATGCCGTGGAACAGGCACGTGTCTTCGATGATGCGATCGGCATCGATGCTGTCATCCTGACAAAAATAGATGCGGATTCCAAGGGCGGTGCCGCCCTTTCGATCGCACATACGATCGGTAAACCCATAGCATTCGTGTGTAATGGACAGGAATACGAAGATATCATAAAATTCGATGCGGATTGGATGCTCGACCGTCTTTTCAACGATTAGACACACAGTTTGAAGAACAATGTCGCGAAGACCTTCGCATCGGTCACGATATTGTCCAAGAATACATGTTCATTTGGTTGATGCAACGTACCGCCGCCACATTGCCAAACATATGCATTCAATCCTTTCAATCTGAAGAAATTGGCACACGTGCCGCCACCGACTCCGATCGTATCGACATCCTTCCCTATAATTGAGGAAACGGATTCTCTGAAAGCCTGGAAATCCGGATTGTCCACCGAGGATGGCTGACCTGCGAATGTACACTGTTCCACTTTTACCGTGATCTTCGCACCGGTCTTTTTGGAGTGTTCCCTTGCCACATTATTCACAAATTCAATAATCTCTTTTGGATCGTAACGCGGAAGGATCCGACAATCCATCCAAAACTCATCATAACCTGGAATTGTATTCACATTACCAACCGTGGCTGTGCTCTTCGTAGGTTCGAATGTCGAGACCGGCGGTCTGAACAACGGATCGTCCTCACCATACCTTGCCGCCAGACGATCCAGCAGATCCGCGAGGAATTTGGTACTGACACGATATGCGTTTATTCCTCTGTGCGGTGTAGAACCGTGTGTCTGTTTACCTTCGATTTCGACTTTGAGCCACAAAAGATGTTTTTCGGCTACTTCGATCGTTTCTCCATCGGGCATTCCCCAGTCCGGGACTATGACGAGATCGTCATCGGAAAAATAACCGTTGTTCACGAGGTATTCTATTCCCATCACACTCGTGGTCTCCTCGTCAGAAACTATGGCAAGACCGATGGATTTCCCTGTCAGAACACCTGCAGGAATATATTTTGCAGCATAGATCGAGGATATTATAGCCTGACCGTTGTCTTCGGTACCGAGACCGTATATCTTGTCATCTTCGACCCTTGGTTCATAAGGCGGGGATATCCAATCCTCAAGGTCTCCCGGAAGAACCGTATCCATATGCGAGATTATCCAGACCGTTCCTTTCTCCTTACCGTTCTTCTTGGCGATGATGTTCGGCCTTTTTACGGAGGGGTCCTTGTTGTCCTGAACATCGATCCTTTCGACGGAATCGAATCCTTTAAGAAATTTTTGGACCAGATCGGCACGTAAGGTTTCGCCTTTTCCGCCGTTCATCGGTCCGATTGCTGGGATTTTGATCATCTCTACCATGTCGGTAGTCATATCTGCACGAGATTCCCCGATTTTTTTGAGAACGACTTCCAGCTGCATAACCTGTGATAATAGAGAATGTTGATAATCTTTTGCTGTTGGAATCCGTCCTTTAAAATTTTTTAACGTTCTGACACACCCGCAACATCCTATCGTGTCGAATATGTCTGATATCCCCGGGGCACCACCACTAAATATATACCAATAGCCACTTCATCGTTCCGTATCAGGAATGATGACCAAATGGCTATCAAAATAGGTTACATGGGTCTGCCTTTCTCGAACTCAGAGGAAGCCGCACTTGAGTTTGCAAAGTCCAACAATTGGACAGATTATGAATTATTGCCGTTGATAAGTTCAAAGGATGTCGTTCTGTCATTGGAAAACAAAGAATCTGATTTCGGAGTCGTGGCTTCCAACAATATCGGTGCCGGACCTGTAATCGAGACGGAACTGGCACTTAAGGGAAAGGACAATATAGAATTGCTTCAGACCAGTATCGTCCATATTCATCATTGCGTATTTGTCAGGAAAAAAGATGTCGTGATCCAAACACTGGCATCACATGTACAAGCGTTGTTACAGACCAAAAACACATTGAAGAAACTTTATCCGAATACTGATAGATTGGAAGTAGAGGATACTGCACTCGCCGCAAAAATGCTCTCAGAGGGCCTGCTTCCAGATTCTTGTGCTGTGATATGCAAAAAGGATGCTGGGGAATTCTATGATCTGATCTTGGAACATGAGAACGTGGAGGATCGAAAGGACAATCTTACAACTTTCACACTTCTGAAAATGAGAAAAGTATAGAATGTGTTTATGATCAGAGATGAAAGGACGACCGAGAATATCAACAGCGACGAACGATCATTGAAACTGCGTTTCCGCCACCGAGACACAGTGTACCCAGACCGACATCTTTTTTGCGATCCTTGAGAGCGTAAAGGAGCGTCGTCAGCAGACGGGCACCGGAACAACCTATGGGATGTCCAAGAGCGACCGCTCCGCCATTGACATTGAATATCTCATCGGGCACATTGAGCTCTTTTTTAACGGCGCATGAGGCTGTAGCGAATGCTTCGTTGTGCTCAAAGAGGTCTATATCGTCGATGGTCATCCCGGCCTTGTTCAAAACATGTTTAGTCGTCGGAATCGGAGCCTCCATGATGTATTCCGGTCTGACACCGCGTTCACCATATGCGACGATCGTTGCCAACGGTTTGATTCCGTGTTCCTTCGCGAATGAGGCCGAAGCTACGACCAAAGCGGATGCTCCGTCACTCAGTTGTGAGGAATTGCCAGCGGTAACAAGACCGTCCTTTTTGAATACGGGTTTCAATTTTCCGAGAGCTTCCATGGATGTGTCTTCTCGAATGCCCTCGTCCGTATCAAAAACCGTATCGCCTTTCTTGCTTTTCAGAACTATCGGAAGGATCTCTTCTCTGAATTTACCGTTTTTAACGGCCTTAGCGGCTTTCATGTGACTCTCATATGAAAGTGTATCAGCTTCCTCTCTTGTCACCTGGAATCTTTCGGCGACTGTCTCGCCGGTGAAACCCATGTGCTGATCGTTGAAGATGTCCCACAGACCGTCATATACCATGGAATCTTTGACCGTTTGATCGTTCATCTTGTATCCGAATCTTGCACCAGGCATAAGATACGGAGCGCCAGACATGTTTTCCATTCCGCCGACGACGAGACAATTGTACTCTCCGGCTTTGATGGAGTCGGCAGCAAGCATCGCAGCCTTCATCCCCGAACCACAGACGGCATTTATAGTGAAGGAACCGATTTCCGGCGGTAACCCTCCGTATATGGCAGCCTGCCTTGCAGGATTCTGGCCTTGACCGGCTGAAATAACATTACCCATTATACATTCTTCAACATCATTGAATTCGATGCCTGCTCTTTTGACCGCTTCGCGAACGACTAGCGCGCCGAGGTCCGTTGCCTTGATATTCGTCAAGGATTTTCCATATTTGCCAATGGGTGTTCTGTTCGCACTGAGGATGACTGCTTCTTCCATGGTAACCCTTCTCAGTCCGCTTACTTCTAGACTGTATATAATATTGTCGATTATGTTGTACGTTTATTGACGAACTCAACAGGTTGTTCCAAACCCATGCGTTTTAACGGTTTCGATAAATGACGGCGGGAAGCTGTCGGGGGTTCATACCAACCCGGAAGGATCCATCGAGTCCCGTTCTCCGTAGGTACATCTTTGGTTTTTATATGACATGCTCTGCAACGATACCCTTGTCCTTTACCGATCGAATCCATCTTCCTGTGACATTCAGGACATGTCGGATTGGATAGTTTCCTGGAGATTTTCACAGCATCTATAACATGAAGTTTCTCAACATTCAACGTACGGGGGGATTCCCTGAATTCACCAAGAACCTCGATCGTGTCGCCAGGAATCAGTTGATCGAAAGATAACCGAAACTCTTTAGACGGTTCGTATGCACCGCATGTCACCGTACCGTATCTCGTATCTATGTCTATGAATGTATGACCGCCTTTGATATGATGAGCTTTCGCAATCACGGTTCCGATGATGGAATAGGATTGGTTGGGTATCAATTCCGTGGCTTCATGTATTATATGATCGTCGGTTCCCTGATTGGTGAGAAAAACGACCCATCTTTCCCGGTCCTCTGTTACGAGTGTGTCGGCGGCAGCGATCAGGTCTGAAAGATCGTCTCCTCTTAATCCGTAAAGAACGGGACAGGGTGTTGCCGGTATCATCGCAACTTTGTTCTCTCTGTCTTCCCAACTGTTGAATGTCGTGAGGAATGTATGATCCATATCCCTGACGGATAACGGATCGTACTGTCTCGGTGTTCCCCATTTTTCCCTGTGTCTGTATGCGAGAAGTTCGAACGTGGTATCTACCGGAATCCATGCGAGACCGCATGTAGCACCTATGATACCGCGACCGTTGCCTATGGTGAATGTCTTCGCATCTATTCTTTTCAATTCTGTTTCTATGGTTTTCCGATCCATGATTGTTCTGACGCCGTTTGTGTAGAACAGTGGATCCGGTCTGATATTCGTAATGACCATTCCTGGATTCGCATCTTCTGAGTGATTGGCTTCTACGATCGGGATCAGTCTCTTACATATGCTTTCAAGATCCGAATCTTCTTTTTGAAGATCGGAGAAGCAATAGAGTTTCTTTCTGTCAAGCACACCTATGAATTTCTTTTGACCGCAACCGTGACCGAATTGCATGACGAGCGAGCCGTTACCTCTTGTCTTCCATGGAACAGCCGGATTCAATCTGACGAGTCTAGGATGTTCGATCAGATCGTGATCTTTGATCATCTCCTTTATTATCTCGGTTGCAAGAAACGTAGTACAATTTCCATTAAGAGAATCTGTATCATCAACTGCCACGAACATTGGTTCCGCATAAACAATCGATGTATAAACCGATTCCCAACGAGATCAGTATTCGTGAATAGTGTTCACGAAGAAGATTTCGCGATTCTCAGAAAACCTTCCTGTGAGTATCTGTAATTTATCCGTTTTACAGATATCTTTGTTGAAGAAACAGTGAATCACCTCTCCTTCGATATCTGTAAAGTCGAAAATAAAACCGTTGTCTGTCCTTTCGATGTTGCCTATCAAACCCAGATATTCGTTTTTTTCCTCAGAATTTTCCGAAGAATCTGCAGACAGGTCTGCGATTGCAAGAAGTGATATCAAAGCGATGATCAGAATCGTCAGAACGGTATATTTATCCATAAAAAAGGACCGAATCGATTCCTATTTAACTTGATAACTACAATTAACTGGAAAATAGAGGCCCCCACCCCACCATTTCCACTCGAGATCCAAAAATCAGATGAGTTTGGTTTGTGTCGGAACTTTATTTGATTCCAAAGGTTTGAATATCGGATCGTTTTTGAAAACAGCTACTATATCCTTTGCGATACTGAGTTCTATCTCCTTGGTCCGACCGGCTCGACCGAGTGATTTGATACTTGCATTGATGAAACCCATCATGTCAAGTTCTGAAATAAGATCCGTAACCCTTCTTTGCGTAAGTGCACTTGTGCCGAGGAGTTCAGAGATGCTTTTGTACATTATGTAGACCTCTCCTGTGGTCATCACGGCATTTCCTCTTTCGACATTTTTGATAATACTCATCAGAATGATTTTTGATTGTTGTGATAATGTTTTCAAACCTTCTGAGACGACATTGAATTCTATACTGTTTTTTGCTGATTTGACCTCTGCATCGGTAACAATCGATTCTCCGTTTCGTTCTGCGATATCGGCTGCTGTCTTCAGAAGATTCAAAGCGACCCGTGCATCACCGTTAACCTTCGCAGCGAGGATAGCGCAATAAGGAATCACGGAAGAATCCAAAACATCGTCGAAAAGTGCTTCTTTCGCTCTTTCGGTCAAGATGTCTTCCAATTCCTCCTTGGTATAAGGAGGGAAGATGAGATTCTCTTCTCCTAGTCTGCTCTTTGCTTTAGGTTCAAGAAGTTCTCCGAATTTCATGTTGTTCGAAATCCCTACTAAAGAGACTTTGGAATTTTGTAGATTCTCATTGATTTTGACCAAATAGTAAAAAATCATATCGCCTTTTTTCGAAACCATGTGATCAATCTCATCGAGAACAACAATGAAGACCTTGTCCAATTTATCCAATTGTATTATCAATTCCGAATATAGTTTCTCAAAACTCCATCCTGTGAATGGAATTTGCGAATCTATCATTATCTGACTGACAATATTGTAGAGAATCCCGTAAGCTGTATCGACAACTTCGCAATTTACATACACATAAGAGCATTTTTGCTCTTCGGGATCTATTTTTTTCAATTCCTTCCCTATGTAATTCAAGACAGCCGTTTTTCCAGTTCCGGTCATTCCGTAGACCATTATATTCGACGGTCTATCTCCATTCAGGGCCATGGCGATGATCGAAGCTATCCTATCGATCTGTGTGTTTCTATGTGGTAATTGTTCGGGAATATACGTAGTCTGAAGAATGTTCCGATTTTTGATAATCTGTTTCCTTTTTTGGATATATTGTGTAAAAATCGATTCATCCATTGATTATCACTTCTGTACATCAGAAATTTTACTTTCTTTTCAGACTTCTGATGGAACGACCATACGGTATAAATTACTTTGTTCAGAGTTGAAAATGAAACGGTGTATCTCTTTTAATAGCAAAAAGCGATATCCTGCCAATCGAATACCGATGAGGGAAAAAATGAAACATAAAGGATATCTTGTTATCGCTGCCTGTGTTTTCGGCATTGTCGCAATGATCGGCATAATTTACGCCATCGGCGTGCTTTGAAACTCTTCACCGTCCCATTATTTGCAATCTCGAGTGGAAATGGTGGGGTGGGGGCCTATACTTCTTCCCTTCTTTTTCTTCGTTCATCCAAGAACATGAAGGTAAAATCCAGGACCATCATCAGCACTATGAAGAACACGATAAGATCCATGATCGCAATGAACAGACAAGGAATACTGTTGGAAGGTATCATCGCAATGCTTTGGCTGTTTTGCGTGATATATAGTTTGATACATCCCAACCATGGAATTTCCATGCCGGCTACAGCCTTGAGGGTTCCCTCGGTTACAAGACCATTCGCCGATATTCCGACAGCTTGATCGAAATAAGTGTTGTTATCCCCTTTAGTCAGCCAACCGCTGTGAGGATAATTCCCCGCCAACACATCGAGATCTATACTTGCATAAGAATTTCCGTCAAAACCCAAATTCGTAAACAAAAGGATTCCGGCCATGTTCTCCCATTCGTTGATGCCATGACTCTCCGCTGTCCAATTGCCCGTATATCGTTCCAGTGAAGGAGCGTTCCAGGTTCCGTCCGTATTGTATTCCAGCCAGAGGAAGGCACGATGTATGACCGGATTTACTGTTTCTCCACGATAATATATGATAACGTCTCCGTATTCTCCGAATTTCGAATAACCAGAAACAGAACCGACGACATAGGTCGTGACCGACATCTTACTGGGATCGCGCATGACTACCATATCGCCGGTGTCTATAATCCCTATGTAAGAAGTGTCCTGAGAATGCTGCATGCTGCTGGATTCTACAACGGTGATCGGTGAACTCAGACCGGAATAAATGAACAATCCGCCGATACAGACGGACAGGATCACTGCCGTTGTGATGATAACCGCGAAGATATCTTTCAGATCTTTGTCCACACACAGGATACGCTCTCTTACGATAAATAGTGTGAGACGTCAAAGGTATAATACATGCGTTGGTCATTGTCCCGAATATGGAAAGACCCGACAACGATGAATATTTTATGAAAATGGCAGAGCTGGTCTCTACCAGGTCGACCTGTCTCAGAAGACGTGTAGGTGCGGTTATCGTAAAAGATAAACGTGTATTGTCAACAGGTTACAACGGGTCTCCGAAAGGCACCATGCACTGTGAACAGTTGGGTTGCATTCGCGAGCAGATGCACGTTCCATCCGGTACAAGACACGAACTCTGCAGAGGTGTTCATGCGGAACAGAACGCCGTCATACAAGCCGCTTATTTCGGTGTCAGTATCAAAGACGGAACGATATATACGACAACATACCCGTGCTCCATGTGTGCAAAGATCCTCATAAACGCCGGAATCAAAGAAGTTGTTTATTCCGAAGGTTACGTTGATGATTTGTCTAAGGATCTGTTCTCAGAGACCAATATCGTCGTTAGGGAATACAAGGTCTGATCGCCTGCTTCCTTTATATAAAGAGGACAAACAGGCTTAAGTAGGGTTTATACATACCCCTACCAAATACGGGTCGGGGAGTGTAAATTGAGCCGAACTGACATACTTGAAGAAATTAAAAAGGCGGAAGGATCTGCGGCAGCCAAAGTCGAAAAGGCGGAAGCTGACAAAAAGATCGCAATCGCCGACGCACGCAGAAATTCCGTAAAAAAGATTCAGGATGCTGAAGCTCAAATGCGTAGCAACTACGAATCTTCCTTAGCCAAAGAAAAAGAGATCCTTGCCGTGAAACGTGACGCTCTATTTGCAGAAGGAAGGAAGGAAGCAGACGAAATTGACAGAATCGCACTTTCGAAAATGCCGACGGTCAAAGATTTTCTCAATGAAGAATTTGTGAGGACGCTAAATGTTAATGTCTGAGTCGATGAGTAGGATTGTGATTGTTGGTAACAAATCACGTCTGGATGAGGCCATTAATGCTCTCTACAGTCTTGATGCTGTTCATTTGATCGATCATACCAATGGCGCAGATGAAGGATTTGCTATCGGAGCTTCCCGTCCTTATTCACCGAAGGCTTCTGAGAGGCTTCTGAAGGTAAAAGCAGCAGAAAAAGAGCTCGGTATCAATCCCAAGAAAACGAAATCAGAACCGATTTCTGTAAAGGATATCGATGTGCAAATCTCATCTGACGGTATTGAATCCGTGGAGGCCGAAATTCTATCGGTCATCGAAGAGAAAAACAGGATTGCTCAAAACGTTTCAGATCTCAAAGCAAAAGAAGCAAGTTTGAAATTGCTCTGCAAACTTCCAATAAACATCGAATTGTACAGGGGGTACGAATCGATTGCCGTATTTGTGGGTTCTGTGAAATCAGATCCCACCGAGGTTCTCAGTGCGTTCACGAACGCAGAGACATTCATTTCATTTCACAAGAAAGAACAGGGAGTTGTCGCAGTCTTCGTAAAGAAGGCTGATAAGGAAAAGATTTCCACGGCGCTTTCGGATTACGGATACACGGAAATTGCCGTCCCAGAGGGAGCCGGCAATCCTTCTGAACTCTTGGCTACGACCGTAGCGGAGATTTCCGTAGAAGAGGCTGCGCTTGAAGAGATGAACGCGAAGATAAAGTCGTTGTCTGAAAAACACGAATCCTTTCTCGTCGCTTCCGACGAGGAACTTTCCCTGACCGTCAAGAAAGGAGAAACACCCCTCAGGATAGCAACAAGCGAATTCTCTTATGTCGTCGATGCCTGGGTTCCAACCGCAAGGGTCGCAGAGGTCGAAAAAGGACTGAGCGCAAGCTTGGGTAACAGTGTCTATGTCGAACTTCAAGAGAACAGGGGCAGGAATCTCAAAGAAGAAGAAGAAGCCGAAGGTCGTTTCAAGAAAACTCCGACAAAATCCAATAACGGAAATTACGGAAAACACTTCGAATATCCTACGTCATTGGTTTCGGTACCGAAGTATCAGGAGGTCGATCCGTCGACCATCATCGGTGTTTTCCTACCTTTCTTCTTCGGTTTCATGGTCGGTGATGTCGGATATGCCATTCCGTTCATCATTCTCGGCGCATACGGACTCAAGGTTGCCAAAAGCAAGGAGTTCCAGGGTATTGCGACCGTTCTTTTCTTCGGTGGGATTTGGGCATTCATATTCGGAATGTTCTTCTTCGGTGAGATGCTCGGAATGCACTTTATCACCGATGGGGAACTTGCAGCGGAGATTGCGGCAGGGACCAATACGACGGTCACATGGGAATATCTGTTGAACATCAAGTTACCGGAGTGGTTCTGTGGAATCATCCCAGGAGAAGCGGGTGTCAGCAAACTGCACGCAGTCACATTCCTGTTGAAAGTCAGCGTGTACATGGGTATCGTTCATCTGTTATTGGCTTACGTGGTCGGCTTCTTCAACGTGAAGATGCAACACGGTGTCAAGGCGGCCATGTTCGAGAAAGGCGGATGGATCTTCACTTTCATCGGTATGGTGGTCGTGTGTTACGCAATGACGGAATTGCTTTTCACGACACCGATGCCGGCAGTCGAAGGTGAACTGCTTTACACGTTCGTGATAGGATTCGTTCTCCTCATCACAGGAATAGCGTTGTGTTGGAAGACAGAGAAAGCGCAGGCGATCCTGGAACTTCCTGGTATCGTAGGAAATATCCTTTCCTACACTCGTTTGGCCGCCATAGGCATGTCCAAAGCAGGCATGGCGTTGGCGTTCAACTACATATCCATTATCATGATTGGCGCAGGTATAGGGGGTATGATGGGAGTAATCGCAGGATTCCCCGTCTTCCTTATCGGTCATCTGATGATCTGGGTCTTGGCCATCCTTTCAGCGGGTCTGCACGGATTGAGGTTGCAGTACGTTGAAATGATGAACAAGTTCTTTGTGGGCGGCGGTCAGGAGTATGATCCGCTCACAGTTAAACGCAAACACACGAAAATCGTAGAAACAGAGGTATAAAAATGGTAGAAGACGCAAGTGGATTGATCATGATTGGCGCAGGTATTGCAGTTGGAATAACAGGTCTCGGTGCGGGTCTTGCAGAGAGGGATGTTGGTGCCGCAGCAGTAGGTGCCATTACTGAGGATGTAAGCCTGTTCGGTAAAGTGATGATTTTGATGGTTCTTCCGGAAACAATCGTCATCTTCGGACTCGTTGTTGCCATCCTTGGAATCTTCGTGATGTAATCGTAGATCAGAGGCCGTTTCATGGCATTAGATGATGTAAAGATGGAGATCGATCGTTTTGCGGACGAATCCGCCGCTGCGATAAAGACAGCGGCGGACGTCGAAATTGCAAAGATCATTGCCAACGCGGACGCGGAGATCTCCACTATGAAAGAGAAAGAGGAAAAGAGGCTCAAAGAAGCTATTGAGCGTCTTGACCGTCAGGAGATCTCCAGCGCAGAGCTGGAGAGCAAGAAGATCGTCCTTGTGAAAAAGAAGGAAATCCTCGCAAAGGCATTCGCAGAAACGCTCGCTTCTCTTGAATCTACTCCAGTTGCTGAAAAATTGGAGCAGTACAGAAAGATGGTGGCAGTGTCGAAACAGGTCATCGACAAACCCAAAGCGTATATCGCGGCGGGAGAGTCGTTTACAGCGCAGGATCTTGGGGTATCATCGATCATTGCCGATGAAGGTATCACCGGTGGGCTCGTCCTTGAAAGCGAAGACGGAGCCATTCAGGTCGATATGCAGTACAAGACGATTCTTCAGACGGTTTGGGACCGCAAGCTGAAAGACCTATCGAATATTCTCTTCGGGTGAAGGGCATGTTCGGGCGCAAGAAAGGAAAGAAGGGCAACTATCCGTACACGGTCGCGCGCGTGAAAGCTAAGAAATCGCTACTCATGGGCGACGACGCATACTCAAAGATGCTCATGATGAGTCTTCCAGAGATATCTCGTTTCATCAGTGAGACCGGATATCAGACGGAGATTGTCGAGCTTACGGGCAAATTCGAAGGCATAAACCTTATCGAGCACGCAACCTACAGGAACATGGCCAGACTCTTCAGGGGCATTCTTCAGTCCACGACCGGTGAATTGTACGATATGATCGCAGCCGCACTGGAGAAATGGGACATTTGGAACTTCAAGGTCATTCTTCGTGGCAAGTCATTCGGCTTGGGAGCAGAGGACATAAGGGAGGACCTCGTCCCCGCAGGCAGCTTGGACAGTGAAGCATTGGACAAGTTGATCGCTCTTGAGACAGGTGACGAGATCATAGCAGCGTACAGTAAAATGGCGTCGGTTTCTTTCCCACAGGAGATTTTGGCCGCCTACAGGGTGGACGGTAATCTCACGGAGATTGAGGATTTTCTCGACAGGAATCATTACGAGAGACTTCTTGTGAGTATAGATGCCTCATCGAGACCTAAGCGCCTGTTCCAAGATTTCATCAGAAAGGAGATCGACATCATCAATCTCGAGACGATCCTGGAATTGAAGATGGAAGGAGTTCACGGAGAGCCTGTAATGAAATACATCATCTCCGGCGGAAAAGATATAGACAAAAAGCTGGCCACTCAGCTTGCCAATGCCGAGACCGTCTCGGCGGCAATAAACGATTTGGCGCAATTAGATTTCTACGATGATATCAAAGAGGCGCTGGACGCAGAGACCAATTCGCTCAGGGACATTGTGGCCGGGATGAAAAAATACAAGATGAAAGAAGCAAGGAAGTTCTCGCACCTCTATCCGTTGTCAGTGATTCCTGTTTTCGATTTCATGCTCCACAAAGAGAATGAAGTCAATAACATAAGGATCGTTGCGAGAGGACTCGAGAGCGGACTTGACAAAGAAATCATCAAGGGACTACTGGTGATCTGATGGATATAGCGGTTATTGGCAGCGAAGAATTCGTATTGGGCTTCAGACTTGCAGGGCTGAGGCACGTATTCGTAGCGTGTCCGAGCGATTATCAGGAGAAGATTCTTGAGGCGATGGCTACACCGGGTATCGGAATACTTGCAGTCGATTCAAAGGATCTTGATGTTCTGGCTCCTAATGTGAAACACAGGGTATTGGATTCCATCCAACCTGTTGTTGTTCCCGTTGGGAGAGGTGAAACCGATCTTCGAGAGAAGGTCAAAAGAGCGATTGGCGTTGATTTATACAAAGAGGATGAATAGATGAGTAAAGAAGGCGTGATTTATAGGGTCGCTGGACCTGTCGTTACCGCTGTCGGTATCTCCCCCCGTATGTACGATGTCGTGCATGTAGGGAAAGAGCAACTGATGGGCGAGGTCATCAAGATCATTGGTGATCGCACTATCATCCAGGTTTATGAGGATACGTCCGGCGTCAGACCGGGAGAACCGGTTACAAACACCGGTCGTCCGCTCGTTGCGGAACTAGGTCCGGGGCTTCTGCACTCCGTCTATGACGGAATTCAGAGACCATTGCCGGCATTGAGGGAAAAGATGGGAGACTATATTTTCCGTGGAGTTACCGCACCTGGATTGGACAGAGAAAAGAAATGGGAGTTTAATCCTGTCGTTAAAAAAGGCGACGAGGTACGTCCCGGACAGATTATCGGAAAGGTCATGGAAGGGACCATGGAGCACAGGATCCTTGTGCCCATCGATGTGAAAGGGAAGATAGATGATATCAAGTCTGGAAATTTCACAGTCGAAGAGACCATTGCGACGATTGACGGAAAAGACGTCATTATGATGCAGAAATGGCCTGTCCGTGTACCGAGACCAGTTATTGAGAAGCTTCAGCCGGACATTCCGCTCATAACAGGACAGAGGGTCCTGGATACGATGTTCCCGCTCGCGAAGGGAGGCGCAGCTGCGATTCCCGGAGGATTCGGAACAGGAAAAACCGTTACACAGCAGCAACTTGCCAAATGGTCTGATGCTGAGATCGTTGTATACATCGGATGCGGAGAGCGCGGTAACGAAATGACCGAGGTCCTTACGGAATTCCCGGCATTGGAGGATCCGAAGACCGGAAACCCTCTGATGAACAGGACAGTCCTTATCGCGAACACCTCCAACATGCCTGTCGCGGCAAGAGAGGCGTCCGTTTATACCGGAATGACGATCGCGGAATACTACAGGGACATGGGTTATAATGTCTCGCTTATGGCAGACTCCACCTCAAGATGGGCGGAGGCCATGCGTGAGATCTCTTCAAGGCTCGAGGAGATGCCTGGAGAAGAAGGTTACCCAGCGTATCTGGCAGGAAGACTCTCTGAGTTCTATGAGCGTGCCTGCCGCGCCAAGGTTCTCTCAGGCGGCGAGGGATCGATTTCCGTTATAGGAGCGGTGTCACCGCCCGGTGGAGATATCTCTGAACCTGTTTCACAGAATACACTCCGTATCGTTCGTGTATTCTGGGCCCTTGATACCAAACTGAGGGAGAGAAGACATTTCCCAGCCATTAATTGGCTCACATCGTATTCGTTGTACGACAAACAGTTGAAGGACTGGTATTCTACCAATGTGGCCGAAGATTTCCCTGCTCTGAGAGCATGGGCGATGCAGACACTTCAGAAAGAGGCGGAATTGCAGGAGATCGTTCAGTTGGTCGGTTCCGATGCTTTGCCGGATGAACAGAAGATCACCCTTGAGGTTTCAAAGATGATCAGAGAGATCTTCCTGCAGCAGAACGCATACCATCCGATAGACACATACAGTCCGATCTCGAGACAGTATGTGATGATGAAGCTCATAAGGAAGTATTCAGACCTTGCGAACAAGGCGTTGGTCGCAGGTGCTTCCGTGGAAAAGATCACAGCGATACCTTCAAAACAGAGATTCACCAGAGCCAAACTTGAAGAGAATGTCGATGCGGAGCTTGTTGCAGTCGACAAAGACTTCGATGAACAATTCAAGGAGCTGGGGGCATAAATATGACAGCAGCTAAAGTATCTAAAGAATACAAGACCATCTCGGAGATCGCTGGGCCTCTGGTTTTCGTCAAAAAAACAGAACCCATCGCCTATCAGGAAATGGTCAGTGTTAAATTGTCCGACGGTTCCGTGAAAAGAGGACAGGTTCTGGACACGTCTGACGATATCGTGATCATTCAGATATTCGAAGGAACGTCAGGTATCGATATGGATGCCTCCGTGCGTTTCCTCGGAGAAACCATGAAGATGCCGGTTTCAAAAGATATGCTGGGAAGGATTCTTTCCGGTGCAGGCGATCCGTTGGATGGCGGACCAGCCATCACACCCGAGAAGAAACTCGATATCACCGGAGCGGCCATCAATCCGTGGGCAAGAGACAGCCCTTCCGATTTTATCCAGACGGGAATATCCACCATCGATGGTATGAACACCCTGGTCAGAGGACAGAAGCTTCCGATCTTCTCTGGAGCCGGACTTCCGCACAATGAACTCGCTCTGCAGATTGCAAGACAGGCCAAAGTGCGTGGGGAG
The DNA here is from genome assembly GCA_041669745.1 of Candidatus Methanomethylophilaceae archaeon. Classification (GTDB taxonomy): domain Archaea; phylum Thermoplasmatota; class Thermoplasmata; order Methanomassiliicoccales; family Methanomethylophilaceae; genus JBAZDV01. The sequence continues at coordinate 18,678 of JBAYAO010000016.1, forward strand.
AACGAGGAATTCGCTGTCGTCTTCGTTGCTATGGGGATTACCAACGAAGAGAAACAGATGTTCATGAAGGAATTCGAGAGGACCGGTGCGTTGAAAAATGCGGTGGTCTTCCTCAATCTGGCAGACGACCCTGCGGTCGAACGTATCGTTACACCGCGTCTCGGTCTCACCACGGCAGAGTATATGGCTTTCGAGCTCGGGATGCAGGTGTTGGTGATAATGACCGACATAACGAACTACTGCGAAGCACTACGTCAGGTCGGAGCCGCAAGAGAAGAAGTTCCAGGAAGACGCGGATATCCGGGTTACATGTACACGGACCTTGCACAGTTGTACGAACGTGCAGGAAGGATAAAAGGCAAGAAAGGATCGATCACACAGATTCCGATCCTCACCATGCCAGGTGACGATATCACACATCCCATACCGGATCTTTCCGGTTACATTACAGAGGGACAGATCGTCATGTCCAGAGAGTTACATCGTGCCGGTATCTACCCGCCAGTAAATGTATCTTCATCACTCAGCAGACTGATGGGTGGGGGTACCGGCGCAGGTAAGACCCGTGAAGATCATAAAGGGGTCTCCGATCAGCTCTATGCGGCATATGCAGAGGGAAAGGACCTTCGTGGTCTGGTCGCGATCGTAGGAAAAGAGTCGTTATCGGCGAAAGACAGGAAACTTCTGGACTTTGCAGATCTCTTCGAGGATAGGATCGTACGTCAGGGATACGATGAAGATCGTTCCATCGAGGACACGCTCGCCATCGCATGGGATATCGTAAAGACCCTCGATATGGATCAGATCACAAGGATTGACCGTAAGTACATAGAGAAGTACCTAAAGGCGTGAGGAAAATGCCAAATCAGGATATCACTCCTACCCGTTCAGTTCTCCTCGAATTGAAGAAGAGGATCAAACTATCCAAAAGCGGATACAAGATCATGAAGATGAAGAGGGATGGACTCATCATCGAATTCTTTGAGGTGATGGAGAAGGCC
>JBAYAO010000017.1:0-19445 GCA_041669745.1 Candidatus Methanomethylophilaceae archaeon
AAGAAGCACAGGAGATCAGGGATTGTTTCGGACATAACGTGGCGATAATGGCCGTACATACGACCGGAACATCGATGGAGGACGCAGAAAGATTCTTCGAATGCTGCGATGTCATAACTTCGTGCGCATCTAAGACGATACGGGATGTGGCCAGGACAAAAGCTGTTCTTCAGGCCGGCACCAAGGTTCCCGTGTACGCCGCGACCGAGACCGGTGCGGAGCTCATCACGGCCAAACTGAAGGAATTGGGAAGAAAACCCGATACCGTACTCGAGGACGGACCGTTCCCGCTCATCTGAGATCTTCCAACACCAGATGCGTGCCCGAACGAAGATATATCAACGGTACCTTGAATGATCTCAGGGTCCGTCTGAGTTCCTTATCATTGGTCAATACGTAACCTTTTGTCTTGAGCGCCAATTCGATCACCGCCTTATCGCCGGCCGCTTCCGTAGGTATTATCTCGTATCTCCTGGCCAATTCCAACGCCGCCGAAGCGTACTTGTTATCAAGATGCTTCAGTTCGCCGATCAGCGGTCCCGGTACCACGAACCGAAAATCCCCCAAAAGATCCCTCACGGAAAGATCGATGTTCATCCTTCTCTCGAAGGGCATGAGCAGGGCATTCGTATCGAGGACGACGGTCTGCATATCTACTCTATGATCCCGTAACCGATCAGTCTCCATTTATTGGAGATCCTTCTGGAAATCGCCACTCTTTGGCCCTCCAGAACGCAGACCGGTATTTTGAGCGCAACCTGTATTACACCGCCCTTGCCGTTTTTGACGATACCTACGGTCGTCGCGGTACCGATGCTGAGCATCAGGGGCTCGTTGCTCTTTATCTCATCCACCTTCATATCCGATGTCGAACCCACCACACGGTCCAAGAGTGTGGTCGTCATACTGAAGTCGTGGACGACCTTGGGAAGATGACCCGGAACACCGACCATCCTCCCCGTGAGTCCATCCGATTTCGTGATTGCCGGATCGAGACCGGTACCGATCGATATGAGCCCCCCTGGATTAACGGTATCGACCGCATTGCTGCCAGCGTACAGGGATGTGACTTTCGTGGTCACCCTCTGCCATATCGTCTTACCGCCCACCTCCGTCTTGATCCCGGGAACTATCTCTATCTCGTCCCCGATCTTCAACGTTCCCTGTATCAGCGATCCGCCCAGTACCCCGCCCTTGAGGTCCTTCGGATGCGTTCCCGGAGAATTTATATCGAAAGAACGGGCAACATGCATCAGAGGTGTAGCATTGTGATCCTTCTCCGTGGTCGCGACGATGTAGGTCTCGATCGCTTCTACGAGTTTATCCAGATTCACACCGCGATTGGCCGAGATCGGGATTATCGGCGCATTCTCCGCGATGGTCCCCTTGACGAATTCCTTGATCTCCTTGAAATTCTCAACGGCCTCTTCGCGGGTGACGATGTCTATCTTGTTCTGCACTATGATTATCTTGTCGATACCCACTATCGACAGGGCCATGAGATGCTCTTTCGTCTGTGGCTGCGGACATTTCTCATTGGCCGCGACCAAGAGTATCGCACCGTCCATGAGGGCCGCTCCTGACAGCATGGTCGCCATCAGGGTCTCGTGACCGGGTGCATCAACGAATGAGACCGCTCTGACGAACTCTGTCTCCGCACCGCAGACCGGACATATTGGTTTGGTGCCATGGGATGCGGTGCCCTTGCAATTGGGACATCTGTAAAATGCGACGTCGGCATACCCGAGCCGGATGGATATCCCTCTTTTCACTTCCTCCGAATGACGATCCGTCCATTCACCGCTGAGGGCCTTCGTAAGAGTCGTCTTACCGTGGTCGACATGCCCGATCATTCCGATATTGATCTCGGGCTGCTTGGGAACTTTCATTAGCTCCCCGCAGGGGTCTCGACCTCTGGAGCAAGAGACTCCTCTATGGTTTTGGGTCCGTACTCTGCAACGGCCATGTTGACCTGTACGATCTCAGATGAGATTGTCGACCCGCGGATCGCGATCCTCATCCTCTGTCCCGGATATTTCTCGTGGAATCCGGTACTGTCAGAGAGAAGGAGTTTCTTCCTCTTGTTCCCGGGGAGGTCGGCTCTCATGGGAGTGCCGTTCCCGTCGCTTCCACCGGTGATTTTAAGTTTATAACCCGGGAGACCAACGAATATTCCGTCTACGATCTCTCCGTTGTTTTTACCAATCAGAGAGTTCGCGTGGTGACCTGACACGGCGATGTTGAAAGATTTGCCGGTCTTCACGTCATTGACTATGGTTTTGAATTCTACCATTTGAACACCTGTGCGTCCGCCTAATAAAACGCAAGTTATAAATGTTTGGTAGACACGGACGAACTATCGTGGAGGGCCCGTACTCAACATTGCTTTTTTCGCTTCTTGTTGGCATATTTCGGCTTTTTGCGAGTGAGAAGCTGTGTTATCTTCTGTTTGAAACTGTTTATGATCCTAACCTCCGCGGGATCGACGCCTTTGAAATATGCCAGCTGAAGCGAAACATAGTCGCCTATCATTATGGCGCGAAGACTTCTTTCGAGTGTGGTCTTGCCTTTGATCTTCACGACCTGCATATCGACGCCGCTCTTCTTGAGTGTCTTGATCGATGCATCCGTCATCTGTTTCATCATCTTGCTCACGTTCTCTTCGTAGAGCACGATCGGAACACACCTCATGTTTGTGATCGTCCCCTCGGACCAACCTACGATCTCGCTGTGGTTGAATTCAGTGATGGTACCGTTAAAAGCCATCATTTTCGAATTCTCATTGATCTGGGTCTTCCATCTCATTGCAGAGGCATTGATCCCCGTTGTGGAATATATGACGGGTATGCATCCGTCTATCTTTATCGCAACGGTCTTTGCCACATTCATGTTATCGAATGTACTTAGCCTGTTCCTGAGCTTCGTAAGAACCGGGATCAGTTTCTTGATCCCGGCCTTGTATTTGGGCCCGCCCACTGTATCGATGACGTTTGCCATGTAGCCCATCGTGAATCCCAACGCATTACGTGGCTGCAGCCCTTCTTTGATGTTGATGATCATGTTTTTGTTGGTCATTGCCATCTCCTTCAGTTTACCGCCTGATGTTATCACTATCGTGGTGCATCCTCTTTTCACGGCCTGTTCGTACATCGAGATGGTCTCACGCGTGTTCCCAGAATAACTGGAGACGATGACGAGTGTCCTGTCGTTGATCCATGACGGCAATTCCGGGAATCTCAGAACTTTGATCGGAAAGTCAGAGATCGAGAATGCACAATCCGCCAGAATATCCCCTCCGATTGCCGAACCGCCCATTCCGCAGATGACTATCTTGTCAAAATCCACATCGAGAGACAGTTCTTCACTGACGGCATGATCCAGATCCTCTACGAAACAATACGTCTCTCTGGCCATGTTGCGGGGATCCCTGTCCGAATTCGATCTTGTGTCGTCGTTCATAGATTCTACATGCCCCAGAATTTATCTTCCTTTCTTTTGATCGCAAAGACCTCTTCCAGAGTCATCTTCTCGTCTTCGTTCAGATCCATCTTGGCCAACTCTCTGACCGATGATTCCAGGAGGTCGACATATAAGACGTCTTCGACATTCACCTGCCTTCCTATGGTGATGGCGTCTATCGCTACGGCCACCTCTTCACCCTGTGTAGCCTCTTTCACGACATCCTCGCCGGTACGTAGACTTCTGATCTTTCCTGCATCATGCCCTTCGGCGGTTATCAGTTTCATGTTCGGTCTGACCCTTCCCGCGAGTACGCGCACGCCTACGATCGCTGGTTTACTCGTTCTGAATATGCAGTTCGGCAACACTCTGATCTTGGCCGGAAAAGAGAACTCTGACCTTTTATCAACATCGGTCTTCTTCTTGGCAGCTTCCACCCACTCCACGTATTCTTCGATCAAACGATACACGATCGGACTCGAAAATACTTTGATATCCTGATTCGCCACCTCGGCGGCGGCATCTTTGGATAGGACCGTGTTGAAAGCCAGTATGACCCTGTTCATCGGGTCTCCGTGCGCGGCAGCGGTCTCCACGATATCTCTTCTGGACAACTCTCCTATGCCGTACTTTCTGATAGGTATTCCCGCAGCCTTGGCTTCGAATGCCAATGCCTCCAGAGAGCCTATGGCATCCGCCTTGATCGTGACCCCTTTGTCCTGTGTCTCTATTTTGACCGTGGATTCTTCGGTCATTTCGGCGATTGCAGGATCATTGGGACCTTTGACGACCCTTAACGGGGCACCGGCGATGACGCCGTTCATATCCTGACAGGATATTTTAACACCGGCCGCCGCATGAAGCTCCTTTACGGAATCGAATCTGTCCCTTGGATCCATTATCTCATCCAGCGGTTTTGGCTTGAGTATGGCCTTCACTCTTGTGACCACGGGCGCGGCTCTCGTTCCGAGCGCGACCGTATCCCCCTTCCTGAGAACGCCTGAATAGAGGATCATGTCCAACGTCTGCCCCAACCCGCGTTCTTCCTTCACCTCCAGGATCGTCCCTCTCCCGGGACCCTCGGTCGCCTGTGTCAACTGCATCTCCAAGAAACGTTGTGCCAAACCTATTAAAACCAGAAGAAGGTCGGCGATACCTTCGTTCTCTTTTGCGCTCAACGGAACAAGCGCGACCGTCTTTGTGAAATCCTCTATCCTGTCGTATCTGTCGGCGAAGATCCCCTCCGTCGACAGGTCACCTATGATCTTGTACATCTTCTCATTGAGCGCCGCGACAGCGTGTTCCTGTTGCGTCTTCTCCGATACTATGAAAGATCTGCCGTTCTCACATATCCAACCCTGGATCGTGTCTATCTTGTTCAACGCGATGATGAAGGGTGTCTTGTACTGCCTGAGGATACGGATCGATTCGACGGTCTGTGGTTTCAGTCCTTCCTTCACATCGATGACCAGCACGGCAATGTCTGCCAAGGACCCCCCTCTGGCCCTGAGCGTTATGAATGAATGGTGGCCGGGGGTATCGATGAAAAGCAACCCGGGAACATCGAACTTCCTCTTCCCGATGAGCGGCCCGCAGACCTTGTAGATGTGTTCGATCGGCACCTCCGTAGCACCGATATGCTGCGTTATCAATCCGGCCTCCCGTGATTGTACAGAAGTGCCCCTGATAACATCGAGGAGTTTTGTCTTTCCGTGGTCCACATGACCAAGGACACTCACAATGGGCTGCCTAATTGCCATGATTGATCACCTTCGAAAGGAAAATGAAAAAGGTTTACTCGTAAACCCACTTGTCTGCGGTTCTCGCATATTGGACAAGCTCTTCGGGCTTGAAGAAGATAGAAATCTCCCTTTCGGCAGACTCGGGCGAATCGGAACCGTGGATGATGTTCATCCCCGTCTGCATTCCGTAATCACCGCGAATGGTTCCGGGTGCGGATTCCTTTGGATTGGTCTTTCCCATCATGGTCCTGCACACCGATACCGCATCCTCGCCCTCCCAGACCATCGCAAGGACCGGTCCGGAGGTTATGTAGGCTATAAGGGAATCGTAGAACTTCTTACCTTTGTGTTCTCCGTAGTGGAACTCGGCGGTCGATCTGGGGATCTGCATGAATTTCATGGCGATGAGCTTCAGACCCTTTTTCTCAAAGCGGGAAACGATCTCACCGCACAAGCCACGCTGAACCGCATCCGGTTTGATCATAAGGTAGGTTCTCTCCATTGGATCACTCCTTCTTCTCAGCTGCTTTTAAACGGGCTGCTTTCTCTGTGATCGCTTTCTGCGTCCAAGCGGTTGTCCTCGGGACCCTCTTCAGCTGGATCATGTTCTTGAAACACTTGTTGCTGCAGAAATTAAGAACCGTGCCGTCCTTCTTGACGTACATCTTGCCGGTCCCCAACTCGATCTCATCACCGCAGAATGAACATTTTTTAATCTCTGCCATCGAAATCACCTCATTCCGAGTTTCCTGGCTTCTCTGGAAGTCTCTCTCAACATGAGAATGTCCCCCATTCTTACCGGACCCATTATGTTTCTGGTGATTATCCTCCCCTTGTCACGGCCGTCGAGTACACGAACCTTGACCTGGGTGGCCTCGCCAGTCATCCCAGTGCGGCCGATTACCTCGACAACCTCTGAAGGGATGCTATCTGTGTCTACCATTCAAATCACCTTAGTTCTTCAGCGATTTCACTGCTGCAGCGATCTCATCACAAAGTGCCTTTCCTCTTCCCACATCGGTAATCGCTATGGACGCTGTCGGCTTTTCGAGACCGATGGCGTTTCCTAGCTCCGCTTTGCTGGGAACATAGATGTACGGTACGTTTCTCTCGTCGCAGAGAGCAGGCATATGCGCAAGGATCTCTGGTGGATCGACATCGAGTGCCATTATCACCATGGATGCGTCGCCACGCTCTACGGCTTTGGTGACCTCGTTGGTACCTTTTTTGATTTTTCCGCCGTCCCTCGCCGCTTCTGCAAGAGAGTAGGCTTTATCCGACAGCTCTTTCGGTGTCTCAAACTTTACAAATACAGACATTTCAATTACCTCTTTCAGGCTCTGACGCCCTCATTATTCATCGGCTCTAAAGAGCGGATGTCGCCTATCCTATAGCGATATATAATGTTTTCATAGAGGGACGGCGTGGCTGAACGGTGTTTTTCCTGCTTATTCGGGTTTCCTTCACTTCGAAAGGTACTTCTTCAATTTGGGATGTATACGGAGGCTGTCGATGAATGCCACACAAGTATGGTTCCTCAGATAGTATCTTGATGAAATCGTTACCAGCAGTGCACCGAACGTGTTGCAGAGCATATCACGGACCGTATCCCATGGACTGTACTGCATGTTCGTCCCCGTGAACTCGTCCACGAAGAACTCGAAGACCTCCCAGTAAACACTGAATGTGAGCATTATCATAGCGATGAACATGGGGATCCATTTCGGCGTGAATTTTGTCTTCGGATCGAAGATCTCGACAGCCATCAGTGCGTAGAATACACACAGTGCCACGGTTATAGATGACACGGTGTGTGTCAACGTATCGTACATCACCAACAGATCATACTTGAGAAGCAAAACCCCGTACGCGTGCAGAAATATGGAGACCTCTATGAGAACAACGAACACGAACGGCAGCTGCATTATGTTGAACTGCCTGAAGATCATGGGCACGAGACATATGACCGCACAGAAGAGACCCGTATTCACCTGATATCCCATCCGTTCGTCTCCAATGTATGACATCACGGACATTATCAGCAACACTATGGCCGCGATCATGCATACAGCGTCGGATCGATCAATTCTTTTCATCCCTGGACCCTCCTATGGCGTACTCCGACATTACCTTCCTGTCCACCCTTTTGAAGTAAGTGTTCAGAATGACCACATAGAACACCGTGACGACTGTCGTGACCGCTATCGGAAGCATAAGCATACGATTCGACTCGTCATTGTCCATCGTATTCTCGAAATCCCCGTTGTAGAGCGGATATCCCGTGGTACTCATCCATATCACCGTGAACAGCATGTAAAGCATTGACAGCGAACAGGCGAATATCAAAGAATATATTATGATCCAGCGACGTGAAAGTACCGTCTCCTTGTTGATATTGAGATAGATCGCCACCATCATACCGTACAACATGCTGGCGAATGCCATGATGGCGACCGATGTTTCGTAGAATGCATCAAGGGTAAGGTACATATTGATCGTAAACAGAACAAGATAGGCGATCAGCGGAATCGGCACAAGTGCCATGAGACTTCGTCCGTAGGATGCCTCGATATCGTGTGTTATGATGATCGGCGATACCATTATGACGATCCCCATAGAGGCCACGAACACCCAGATCCAATCATTTTGCCATAATGTTACGGCTATGACCACACAAGATAGGAGAATGGAGAAGCCGACATATCTGTTCATTGATCTGCCCCGTGTGTCTGTCGTTATGACGGTTACCAATATAAAAGTGCCCTCTTTCACCACAACTATATTCCCCCATGAGGGAATACACCGTCAATCCCATGAATGCGCACGCAACCATTTCGACCTGTTGGAGGAAAATGTGTTCCTTGGATTCGAAGAAGAAGATATTGTGCATATTCATCGTCGGACTTCTCTTCTACGGTGCCCTGATAACTTTCGACCATTTTGTGACGCGGGACATAATCAATGACATGTCCGGACAGTATGAAGGTCACAAAACGGATCTCGACTATTATCGCGAACGCGCACAGAACATCCTTGACGGAGAAATTCCCTATACGGAGAATTTCCAATCTGAATCCCCGCCCCTCATCATGTACCTTCTTGTGATACCCCAGGTATTCGGAGGTGCCGATTGGATGTATCAGATATATTTCTCGTTGTTCGTGATACTTACGAGCATGTGCATCTATTGGGTATTCCGTGAACGGCACGAAAAAGAAGGTTTCGAAATGGCGATGCTGTACATGTTCATCCCTTTCGTATTCATCGAGTGCGTATTCGGGATTCAGGATGAGATGATAACCACCTTCTTCTTCATAATGCCCATCCTGATATATGGACTCGGGAAGGTGTACACGGGAATCGCCTTCGGTACACTGGGTGTATGGGTGAAATTCTTCAACGTGCTCTTCCTTCCGGCACAGTTGATCTACGGGAGGGACAATAGGGAGAGATTGATCATCTTACTGACCGGCGTCTCGGTATCTTTGATCGTTCTTCTGCCTTTCTTCATCTATTCCGATCCGAATATACTTCTCACGTTCCTGAAATACTATCTAACCGGCGGAGGCAGCGATACGATCGGCGATCCGCAGGTACTGGGCGGATTCGGCGGTATAAGTCCGTGGCATTTCCTCGCTATAGGCGGATTGAGAATCCCGAGCCTGGTTTTCACGGTGAGCACGGTGGTGGGAATATTCGCCGCTTCGATATACGGGTATATGAGAAAGATGTCCGTCACACAGACATCCGCATTGGTGATGTTGGTGTTCTTCGTCTGCTATCCGAAGATCCTTAACGTTTATTTCATAATGCCCGCCGTGCTTTTCCTGCTCTGGGGTGTCAAAGATCGTCGCGTGACAATCAATATGTTCCTGCTGATCATCTTCGTTATGCCGGCTGTCCTGTTCACCGAGATACAGGAAACGTACATATTCGGACAGGAGTGGTGGTGGGTCGGTCTTCTGATCAGTCTCGTCGGATTCGGATTGTTCGTTTGGACCTACCTCAGGTACGTCCATGGAAAGACGCCGTTCATTGACGACGCCCCCGCCACATGAGTTTCGGTACAGAGATATATGATGGTCTTCGTAATACCCCAAGCCAATGAGAATAGTAGACGTCAATCCCTTCTTCTTTCCGTACATGGGCGGAATAGAGCGCCGCATCAACGATACAAGCAGATTGCTTGCGGCACGCGGTCATGACGTGACTGTCCTCACGGGACAGCTCCCAGGAACAGAGATGAGGGAAAGGTCCCCCGAAGGATACGACATAATCCGCCTAAAGTCCAGATTCATAAACGTCTACAATCCGCCGTATATCTCCTCCAGCGACATTTTGGAGACCTTGGAATCGTTGGATGCTGACATCGTCAACTACAATTACAGATGGGCTCCCTCCTACAACAGGGACCTCGCCGCCTACAGAGGGAAAAAAGTGTTCACATATCACAATATGTGGGGAGAGGGCATAGGACTGCAGGCAAAGGTATCCGAGATGAACGACAACAGATTCAGAAGATGTCTGAACACCTTCGACCATGTCATATGTGTGAGCAATTACGTTCGCAACGACCTCATACGAAGGGGTCTGGACCCCGCCATGCTCACCACCGTTCCTACATGTCTGGATTCCTTACCCGACATCGGTCGGAAGGAAGACGATTTCATACTCTCCCTTGGAAGATTGGTAAAGACCAAGGGTCTGGATTATCTCATAGAGGCGATGAGGGATGTCGATTGCAGATTGATAATCTGCGGCAAAGGTCCCGAATCCAAGCATCTTGCGAAACTCATAAGGAAGAACGGTCTGGAAGGTAAGATAGAGATGAGAGGTTATGTCAGCGAGGAGGAAAAGACCGCACTGATGAGCACATGCAAATTCTTTGTAATGCCCTCTCTTTTTGAATCTTTGGGTCTTGCCGCGATAGAGCTCATGTCGTACGGACGCCCTCTGATATGTTCGGATGTGAACGGTCTTCCGGAGACCGTCGGCGACGGCGGCGTAGTCGTTCCTCCAAAGGATGCGGGCGCCTTGTCCGATGCCATAAACTCATTGCTTTCCGATGATGAACGCAGAACATCGCTCGGAGATTCTGCCAGAAGAAGAGCGGAAAGTTACAATTGGGATGTTGAGATCCCAAAAATAGAGAAGGTCTATGAGGACGTTCTCAATCGGTAGTGTTCTCCGTCAGCTTTTTCTTCTTTTTAAGCATGGAAACGATGAAACTCACGATTATCACAATGAACACGAAGACGATCGTGTAGGTCTGTGCGGCATCGCTGCTGAAATACGCATAGAAGAAACCGCTCATCAACAGTATGACGCCGTATTTCAAAAAACATCCCAGTACCACGTACATCAGCGCCCTTGACAGTTTCCAGCTGTCAACGATACTGATGAATGCACCCGCAAAGGGTATCATCGGAGCTACACGGTTCACAAGAAGTATCCTTTCGTCGCTCACCACCAGGAAGTTGATGTATCTGTCCGCGACCTTCTTTATCTTGGCCGGAACACTGATCTTTTCCACTACTAGATACAGTATGCTTATTCCGATCACTTCACCGATCGCGGCGGCGAACAGCAGCTCAACGCCGAATGTCAAAGTCGGATTGTATATGAAACCGATGACGAAGAACAGCTCCGGCAGTGTCGGAAAGATCAATGCATCGATCAAAAATATCAGCATTATGCATAGAAGCACACCCCACCCCCCGTAGGGACCGAAAAATCCGTACATCCATCCGCCTATGTCGATCAGCATCTATCCACCCAATCTTTTTTTCTTGGCGGCGATCACGTCTTCGTAGAGCGACACCGTCTTCGCGACACATAACTCGATAGAGAATCGCTCTGCGGTCTTTCTCGCGTTCCTGCCGATAATATCCTCTGCGGAAAGGGCCCTTACGATCGCCTTCGAACAGTCTTCGGACGAACCGTCAAATAGATAGCCGTTGTAGCCGTCTTCCACGAAATCGGTGAATGCCCTGGCACTCGTACAGACAACCGGGAGTCCGCAGGACATCGCCTCCAGGATGGAAAGGCCCTGTGTCTCGAATCTGGAGGCCGAGACCGCTATATCCGCGATACCATAGTACCGAATCAATTCGCTGTCTTGGACGAAACCGGTGAATATCACCTTCTTATCCACTTTCAGATCCGCGGCTAGCCGTTTCAGGTCGGCTGCCGCCGGCCCTTTCCCGATTATCATCAAAACGGCATCGTCGATATCCGCCATGGCCCTGACCAGAACATCGATCTCCTTCTCGTAAGATATACGACCGACACAAACGATCACTCTTCTCCCATCTATGTGGTATTTGTCCTCCAGTCCAGAACCATCGATACCGGGAACGAATCTTTCAGTATCTATCCCCGTAGGTATTACCCTCAGATCTCTGGCACATACACCGTTGCTTTTAAGTTCCGACGCGGTCGACTCTGTAGGTGATATCACCGCATCCGCACGTTTCAATATGTTCCTGAGATAGATCCAAACCAGTCTTTCTGAAATGTCCTGTGGCATCGGCACAGGAGAGTAATACTTCATGGTATCGCCGACCAGGGTATGGAACGTTATCACCGCGGGAACCTTCAGAGTGTGCGCGCATATCATTCCCTTCAGTGCCATCACCGCTATCCCATGTATGTGGATGACGTCCACATCGAGGTCCTTCATGACCTCGATCTTATTCGATGGAAATATAGGGATGTAATAACCCCTGTAGCTTTTGAATTCCATGGCGGGAAAGTAACGAACGCCTTCCTGACGGGATTCCTCTCCCGGATCCGGAGCTATCACGAAGACCTCGTGTCCCAACGATTCCAGAGCACCTTTGATCGTGGTGATTGACGTTACGACACCGTCCCTCGTAGGGTAATAACTGTCTGTCACCATCGCTATCCTCATGATATCACCTTTTGACGGATGTCGAACATTATCCATGTTATTTTATTATGCGGTCCTCTTTCGAAAGATTACGATACAACTGCAGAATGTTTTCAGAAAAATCCCTCCCGAAATTATCCGCATATTCCTTCCCTGCCGCGATCATACGGTCCCTGTACTTCTGATTCACGATGACCTTGTGGATCTTGTCCGCAAAATCTTGATCGTCCTCACCTGAAAGGACCGCGCAACGTGTGACGTCCTCCGGAATGTCAGCTCCTCTCATGCAGACCACCGGCGTGTTACATTTCTGAGCTTCCAAAGTCACAAGACCCAAACCTTCATGCAATGAAGGATTGGCCAGTACCATGATCCTGTTATAGAAATCCACAACCTGATCCACGGTGAGATCGGAAAATATGGTGACCTTGTCCTTGAGACCCAACTCATCTATCAGTTCCATCAGTTCACCGTATTGTTCACCTTTCCCGCATATCTGCAGACGGTAATCCTGTGTGTCGCGCATCGAAACGAATATAGCAAATGCCCTGATCAATTTTGCAAAATTCTTTCTTGGTATCAATTCGCCTATACCGCCGATAATCTTCTCCCTCTCCAGATTCTTGGCAATATAGACGTCCCTTATGCAGCTGTAGAAGGTCACTATCTTATCCTCGTGTATCTTCAGTTCGCTGACCAATTCCCTCTTGGTCTGAGGCGATGCCGCGATTACCACATCTGAATTGGAAACGGCTATCCGTGTAGAGAGTCTCCAGTACCAGCGATAGAGAATCGACGCCTCTCCCCTCTTTACGACATGATGCACCGTGAGGACCTTTCTTCCGTGAACGAATGGTGCGAATATTCCGCATAATTCATCCGTGATGTGATAGACCCCCCCATCTCTGTGTTTAAGAACGTTCACGAAAGGGCGGAGGATCCCTCTGAAGAGGAATACCCGCAAACCGTCCTTGTTGTCCATCTGGGATTCGATCCTGTCGTAAGTTACGGATGCTTCTCTCAGAATTTCCTCCAGATTGTCCGCGTAGACGCCCAGGCCCGTCTTCTCCGTTGATTTTTCAGAATAACGCCTGATCAATGTCACGGAGAGATCTTCATCATTCATCGTATCTCATCTCACCCTGGTCAGACCGTATATGTCCGATATCCTGTCTCTGAAGTCACAACCGAATCCGTCAGCATATTCCTTTCCTTCCGCTACGGTCTTTTCGTAATACTCGCGATCCGTCACCAGCTTGTGCATATTTTTGGCAAATTCTCTCTCATCATCGCTGGGTATGGCATATCTCGTCACCTCCGATGGCATGTTCGCGTTCTTGAAATAAACCACGGGTGTAGAACATCTTTGTGCTTCCAGGGTAGCCAATCCGAGACCTTCGTGCAAAGACGGATTCGCAAGGACCTTCATCGAATTGTAATACTCGACCACCTTGTCGTCCGATAGCTCGGAGATTATGACCACTCTGTCGGCGATCCCCAATCTTCGAGCCTCTTCGGTTATCGCATCCCTGTCGGGACCGATACCGCATATGTGCAGTTCGTACCCTGATGTGAATGGCATATCCAAGAACAGTTTGAACGACCTTACGGCCGACGTGAAATTCTTCCTTACATTCAGACCGCCGATGCATCCGATTATGTTCTTCTTCTCTACATTTTGCAGCGTTCTGTACCTTGGATTGATGCTACTTGGGATGACCTGTATCCTGCTGTCCTCTACGGGAAATGTACTCATTATCTCTCTCTTGGTCAACGATGACTGTGCGATTATCATATCCGAATATCGTACAGCGATCGCAGCCAGAAATTTCCATGTCCTGTAGTAGGTTTTCGAATCGCCCTCTCCCTGTTTTACGATGTGATGAAAAGTCACTATCCTTCTTCCTTTCATGAAGGGAATGAACAGCGCGCAAGCCTCGTCGGTGATATGATATACGTCCTGTTTGCCACGTTCGGATATCAGTCTCAGAAACTGTCTGGACATCATAGAGAATATACCTCCGATGCCGTCCGACGATCTGTCCCACGTAAGATAGAGGTCCTCCGTTTCAGCACCGCCCCCATTAGCGATTTCCTCCAGCGCGTCGGCGTAACGACTCAGGCCATTTGGAACGGTGCAGGGTTTGCGCCTGATGAAGGTTATCGAGACCATCACCTCCTCCATATGGAGCGGCATATTTATAATCGCATTCGAAAAAACGGTCCAGGAACGCATATCTTGGATTTCTTGGAATATTCCGACAGAACATCCGACAGATAATCCGCCAACCGATGGTCCGCAACGACCGGTTCGGAGGAAAGTTCACGTGCCTTGAAAATGGCCTCCTTCAGTTCATTGATGTCTAGGGCCGCCACGGCCTTTCCCTGCGCTCTCATCTTATCCGTCAGGAGCAACTGATGATCGTTGGTTATCTCCTTTTCCGCAGCTCTGCGGGGCACGAGAACTATAGGTTTACCTCTTACCAGCCCGTTGAGTATCGTACCGGCACCGGCATGACACACCAGCAGAGAACACTCATCGTAAAGGGCGTCCAACCTCTCTTCCGACTCAAAATGGAAGGACCTTGTGTTTTTGGGATTATATTCCGAGACACCCAACTGCATGACTATCTCCTCATCCAATTCCGGAGCGATCTCGTCCATCTTCCTGAGCAGTCGATCGAAAGGATATCCCAATGTTCCGACGATGACCAGTATCATATTACACCGCCTCTGAATTTGACCTTCCCATCTTTTTCGGCAAGTTCCGGCCACTGGACCAGGAATTCGTCCGCTATATGCCTCAGGATGTTACCCGTTCCCGTACAACTGTCAGTTCTGCACCAGCTTTCAATGTATATCGTATGGCTCTTGGTCAGTTTAGCTAACAGAAACACGAATATATCGAACCAACCCAATCCTGTTGAGATCACGACATCGGGTTTTTCCTTAGACATCATGAAAAATAGCTTTCTCAGGGATCTCGGATAGGACCTCAGATTCTTTTCCGGATTCTCTATCAGATACATGTCTTCCTTTATGCTCTCCGTCCTAGGACAATCCAGAGTGACAATGAAGTGGTCATAATCCTTCCAAGCTTCTTTGATGCACATCATCTCCGTGAGATGGCCTCCGGATGCACAAAGAAGAGCTACTTTCATCATTCCATCATCACGAACGATTTATTAAACACAATCGACAGAGATCAAAGTATCCATTTCGGAATGATCTTCGCAAGTTTACCCGGGATCGTGGCCCTTACCAACGATTTCTCCTCTTTGGTCAGGAAGAACCTCATTATTACTATGACATACACGACGAAGACGGAGAATGCCACCGCAAGCAGTATGAAGATATCTGCCGGAACATCGAATACATGATCGACCGCCATATACACCACCAGAGAGCCCATCATTCCGACATATCCGTACAGAAGCGAGCGGTGGAACGCTGTCCCGTCAAGCCCCGTGATCTTTGCATGGTACCAGGGAAAGAAAATACAGTTCTTCGTCAACATGGAGACCGTCCATGCTGCTGCGATCCCTTCCAGTCCCCAATCCGTGAGATAATAGAAGGAGGTGGCAAGGACCACGTTCATCAGACCGAAGATCACAGTAGTGATTGCCGGCACTCTGACCTTCAAACGCGCCAACGCTATAGGATACACGGGTGCTATGGCCTCGAATCCGACCATCAGCACCAACATTATCCATACGAGACTGCTGAGATCTGCGAACGATTTTCCGACCCACAGTGTCAATAACTGCGGCGAAAAAACACAGATGAAAGCGAGAACCGGTGCGACGAACATGCCCACGACCTTGACGGCGGAACGGCATATGCGATTCATGGAGTCATAGTGACCGTTGGAATAATTATGATAGGTGATCGGTGTGAATACATTTGTTACGGTCGCACTCAGTGCCACTATTATGGAAACCATGGATGCGACGATGGAGAACTCTCCTCCCGATGATGAACCGTAGAACACGTTGGCCAGCATCAGCGACATCTGTATGAACAAAAGATTTCCGATGGTGTTGATCAGATTCCAACCGCCCACCTCGCATATCTCTTTGAAATGCTCCGAAGAGTAATGGCCGCGCTCCACTCTCAACTCCGGCGAGACCTTCTTCGAAAGAGTGTAGCAAGCCACCGCAAACACCACGGCCGCAATGAAATATGCTATGCCGACATTCACAAGGGAAGGTCCGACGACAGTGAAAAGCAAGACGATCAGACCGACCTGCACCAGCAACTGAATGATCCTTACCGTTCCCTGAAGATCCAATCTGTTATTTGACATCAGGACGGTCGTGAATATGTTGCTCCACGTTATTACGAGCACCGACCCCAGTACCCCCAGGAACAGCAGTCGAACATCCCTTGACGTGCTGCCGCTTATATTGAATATGTACGGCGAGAGGTATGATACCGCCAATACGACGGGAATCAGCGCAATCACGACCCTAAGCAGACCCAATATCGCGGTATTGTACGTTTTTTTCGCATTGTCGATTTGACCGTTCTGTGTCGCTACGGCGAGATATCGATACACCGAATTCACTATCGAATCTGAGGCCAATGTGACATATCCAGTTACTGATGTTGCAATGGGAACGATACCGTACGCTGCTATTCCGAGCTCATCGATAAAATACGGGACCAGCAGAAGACCTACTATCGCATTGATAAGCAGCGCAAGCAAGTTCATTACAAGATTCGGCGTGAATCTCTTCGTGAAATCCTTTTCCGGAATGCCATCGTTCACATTGCGGTGAAAATGTAACAGCATTTAATCGTTTGTCGCTTCGCTGTGAAAATAATGTACGTCCTAGAAAGGTTATTAAACGGTTGGTACCGGTAACTCCAAACAGGAAAGAAATCATGTTTGTCGAAAGAACCCGCGCCGTCCTGTCCAACAGAGTCGTACAGATCTGTATAGTGGGCATCGTCATCAGGATGGTCGTCGGTATCTTTCTCACTCTTGTTTACGATACGAGCCACTGGATAAGGGTGTCTGCGAATATTGCTTCGGAATTCGGACTTTACGGAGTGCCGGGCTATTATTACCCGCCGATCTGGGGATACCTGCTCTCTTCGATAATGGATGTCGGCAAATATGTATTTGGCATTTCTACATTTTCACTGAATCCCGATTCGATGATCCTAGTCGCAGACGATTGCGGATATATGTGGACACCTACTTTCGCATATCTGGCCCTCCTCAAGGGATTCTTGACCCTGATGGACATCGTAGCAGGATTGCTGATCTACAGGATCGTGATGATCTCCACGAACAGTGAAAAAAAGGCAACTGTCGGTTTTGCGGTATGGTTCCTGTGTCCGTTGATCTTCGTTGTCTCTTGCGTATCGACCATGTTCGAATCGATCGCCGTAATCTTTATGCTCCTGACATTGCTGTTCGCCTCCGAGAACAGATATGTTCTGGCCGGTGTCTCCTTCTCACTCGCAGTAGGCACAAAGGTATTCCCCATCTATGTGATGTTCGTGCTAATATCTTACGTCCTGATCAAGAATCGCGACTCGTTGAAAACCGGTCTCACTAACCTTTCGACCAGCATCGTCGCTGCGATAGTGACCTTCGTCATGATCTGCATACCTCAGATATTCTACGGATCGACCGACAACATCTTCGGAGGTATAACCGGAAGATTAAGCATAGTCGATTCTGGAATCTTTATGGATTATTCGGCGTTCGTGATATTGCAACCGATGGTGATCGTCTTCGCGGTACTGATGGGGCTTCTGCTCTACTTCTACGCAAGAAGTCACAGACCGGATGAGCTGGACTCGTGTTTTTTCATGGTGTCCTTACTGACTATGGCGGTCGTTCTGATGGTCCCCGCCGGTTCGCCGTCATATTATGTTTTCGCGGTTCCAGCATTCGCATATTGTACAGCCACAAGGAATCTCAGATACGTCCTTTCCCTCCTCTTCATGTCTGTCACATATGTCATTGTCATATTTGGAGCTCCTCTCCCCTTCCTCTACACGTTCGCCGTCAATACCGGCATGCTGAATCTGAACGACCTTGTCGAATTGGCGAATACGATCTACATCGAGGATACGATTCCACTCAAGATAATAGGAACATCCGGGATCTGGATCTTCCTCTTGGATCTGGCATATCACAGCTCTTTACTCAGACGGAGGACCTATGAAAAAAATTGATTGGCCGCTGTTGACAATCATAGTGCTGGTCTTCGTCATTATGGTGGGTCAGATCTCCGTATACTGGATATCCCCGTACACCTATGGCTCGGATGTTGAGGTCGGCGATGACGGCGTAACGTGCAATGTGTATTCCTCCGTTACGAATGAGTACACCTTTTCGCTGTTCGATAACGGAGACTTCCCGAACATAGAGCATCTGTACGTCTATTTCGACGAGAGTTACGCTGTCGTAGACACGACATACGAAGAGATAGAGAAGAAGATCTCCGATCTTGAGCAAGAATTGGAGATAAGAGATCTGACAGTCAACAGATGCGATGCGATTCTGCTGGGAACACTGATTAATTCCGAGAATACCGAAGGATATGCTATCATAATGATGACGGGCGCATTCCCAGATACCGTGTATACGGGGAATGCGGACGACGCCCTGTTTAACTGGTTATCCGAAGGAGGGAGCATCTACTGGATCTATGATGCGATCGGTAAATATTCGGCACATAGCATCACGACCGCAGAACCTCTGTCAGAGGTCAAGAACTATGATATGCTGTTCTTCAACACGGCTGGTGCCGTGAACTCGAACACTGCGTTCGGTTCGGATCCAGACTCGGATAGAAACATCGGATCCGCACTGAACGTGATGTACAATGAATCGACTTTCGGGATCAGCACCGACGTTCCGTGTTCAATCGACATCGGTTTCGTCAAAGACGGCTTCAGCAGCGTCAGTCTCACAAAGTACTATGACGGCACAGGGATGATATGCGTATTCGGCGGCAACATCATAAGCGATACCCACAAATATCTGGCACAAACAATAGCTTCTGGGATATCGTACGAGACTGACGATTTCCTAACGATCACAGAGACCGTCGATGGATGGACGTCATACACATTGACGCTCGATACGGAGTATGCGAACCCCGAAGCTTACATCTCCATCGGCGATATTCCCGTGTACGGTCGTCATTACTCCCTTTGAGGACTTCCCTCAAACCTTATATACCACCCCCTTATTAAGACGACACACTTGTAGGAGAACCTTCGGGTTCGCATGCACTACGAGGAGGAATTATATTGGCAGAAAAACCAACCGTAATGGCTGTGCAGAAAGCACTCGACAGTGCGAAGAAGCGCAATTTTACTGAGAC
>JBAYAO010000018.1:0-19351 GCA_041669745.1 Candidatus Methanomethylophilaceae archaeon
CCTATCCTTCCCGCTGTAAGCATCTCACAGCAAAATCTCTATCGCTTGTAAAGTATATAAATGTTTCCACAGACCGCTTAAGATAGGGTTTTTCTAGGTAGGATGGAGAGGGAAATGCTTTTTCAGTAAAATGTTCAAAAGTATAAAGATAACTATTACATATATATTATATAAAAGAGTCTAATAAAGTTTACCTTACTACTTTACTTTCACGCACACACACACATAAACATTACATAAGAAAGAATACTAGATATATTACTAACTAAAGTAAAACTAAATAAATTAAAAAAACAAAAAGCGTAATATAATTATTATTAAGGAAGGAACCACCCCACTACGAGAAGCCATCCCCTTATAATAAAGTATATATAATTGCGTGCGTATCTCCGCCATATGAGACAAAACATGACCTCGCATACAAAACAAACAGAAAGCAATCTTATAGAGGTCTGCAGATGATATACGATTTCGCTTCAAAGGATGAAGACACTCGCATAACGCAGATAAACATGCACGGAAGGCCCGTTCTCAATGTAGGGAAGGTCATAGAGCAGTACTCGGATGTATGCTACACCGAACCAAAGTCCGGCAAGACCTATGTCTTCGATGGTGTTGCTTACCGCGAAGTTCCTATTTATGAGATGGAGTCCGAGATATTCGCAAGAGCGAGAGCAGAAGGCGTATCTGTAATCTCCTTAGCGACATGGAGAGAGATCGAGAAGAATGTGGGGTTAGCTAACTTTACTTCGGGCTTGGAGAAGACACCTCCTAACATTGCCTGTTTTCTTGACGGTGTAGTTGATCTCAATGCCGAGGAATTAGAGATAACAGACCACGGAGACCCCAGATACTTTACCACAGAGAAGCTTAACATACATTCCTCTGACGTATTAAAGTATCTCCAGCATCCCGAAGATATTCCTGAGGGTGCTTTACATTTATTTGAGATGATGCCTCAAGAGGACGATTACAAAGTTCTGATGGAGTGTATAGGATGTTTTCTATTCGATAGGGCGAGACAGTTCGCACCTATTTTATACGTGTACGGTGAGGGTGGGTCGGGTAAGACTCATATCGGAAATGTTTTGTACAAACTGCTGGGAGAGAGAGCGAGCCCTAATGGATTACCTCAGAAAGAGACATCGAACTTCAATCTCAGTTACGCTTTTAAGAACCTTATTCTCGTTGACGAGGTCAAAGGGGGAACTTTATCCGACTTCGCATTTAACGAACTCAAAAAACTCACGTCGGCAACGCCATACCACATTAATCCCAAAGGTAAGGAAGGTTTCATCGTTCAAGCCAATGAGAAGCCTATGGTATACATGACATCCAACGATCGCCCCAACTTCAAACTTGATTCTGGAGTGGACAGACGTTTCCGCGTCATTCGTACAGCCGGTGGAAAGATTGACGACACTACATATAAAGCATGGTGTACCGATGAATTTGCAGCTTGGATGACCAAAGAGGCATTATTGGCTTACAGGCGTGTATGCAAGCGCAAAGAGATCATTAGGAATACAGCGACAATCAGCATCGCAAAGGGAGCGAGCAATTCCGTAGTATCCTTCTGGATGGAAGAGGTCGAAGGATTGCAGACCAGAGAAGATGTACGCTCATGGCTGTTGTCCACTCCGACACAGATATCTCCGAGGGTCATGCTACAAAAGATACATGACTTCGAGTCCGAATACTTCACGAGGGACGGAATGAACTATCAGATAACCGCCAGAACTCTACCCGGGGAGCTGGATAGACTGTATGGGTTGGAATGGGAAAAGAGTACGAAGAGGTATCGTGACCTTGATTCGAGGGATTCATACTCAAAAGATGATACAGAGGGGGTGAATTATCGCAATGCGGTCTCTGTCACACATGCACGTACCTAATTGGGATGAACTTTACTACTGCATGATGGTGGAGTCTATGAACGGTTATCTTCCCAGATTGATCGGGGTAGGCTCTAGTATCATTGAGGCAAAGAGGCAAGCATTGAAGAACATCGACAAATACTTCTACGTAACGGAGGCGGAAGTGGCTGCGATTCAATGTATTGCTCTCAATGAATTCACAATGTTGCATCGCAATTCAAAGGCCACGTTAAAACTAACGCTTAAATATTGCGATTACAAGACCTACCTCTACTCAAAAGATGTGGGAATTGAGAAAGTGTTATGTACTTTATCACCCTACACAATTCAAAGTGTTGCATTATTTGCAGGAGTTCGCGCAGACTATGACGAAGAAAATAGAAGAAAACAGCATCCAAACGCAAAATCTGGATACAGAAGCAAGCGTAGACCAAAACCTGATCTTGAATGACCTAATGAGAGTGAAGGGGGTGGGAGCAGTTCAGGCGGAGAAGCTCTATAACGCCCAGATTTATTCGGTAGAACAATTGGCCGCAATGCCTGTCGGGGAATTGATGGATAGGACAGGATTCGCAAAGAAAGCAGTGGAGACACTTCAACAGAGTGCCCGTCCTCTATGCGATTTCGGAGAGATCGTTGATGCTACCGAGAGATTGAAAGAGGAGAACGACTCCATATTCCTAAGCACCGGCAGTGCCCAATTCGATGAACTTATCGGAGGAGGATACCCGATAGGTCTTATCACTGAGATTCACGCTAAAGACGGTGTAGGCAAGACACAAGCAGTATTCACGGCATCGGTTATGGCTACTTTACCTATATCGGAGGGTGGGCTTGACGGAGATGTGATGTATATCGACACCGAAGGTACTTTCTCAGCCAAAAGGATAAAAGAGATATCTGACGCACGTAAGCTCGACACCGATAAAGTATTGTCACGTATTCACTGCATACGTGTAGTGAGCGCGGCTCAACAGGTTCTGGTCATGGATAAGGTCAATGAGGTCTCCTCTAAGCTCAATATCAAGCTGATCGTGGTGGATTCGGTCATTGCTACATTCAGAGCAGACTTTGCTGGCGGTAGACAGATTCTTCCCGAAAGACAGGGACTTCTCAACAAACATCTGACATCTCTCAAGCAGTTCGCAAAGAATCACAAGGCAGTTATCATCTGTACTAACCAAATGTCCGCAAATCCCGATGCAGGTATGTTTATGGCAGACTCTCAGCCTGTCGGTGGATTGGTGCTGGGGCATAACTGTGCGATACGCATCGGCATCAGAAAGGGGAAAGCAGGAACAAGGGTCATTCGTCTTGAGAAAAGCAATACCAGAGCTACAGGCGAGTGCGTCGTTGAACTTTTGGACAAGGGAATATGCGACAAGAAGGCATCGAAGAGTATAAATACTTCGAGTGGCATTGAGGATTGATAACTATGAAAGGCAGAGTCCAATCAAGATGGTATATCTCGGCACAGGATGCCGAATTGCTTGCACCTACGAAAAGAACATATTGGCTTCAATGCATGGACGGTGAGAGAAGTTTCATCGAATATGCGCAGAAGGAAGACAGAGCACCCTGTACAAAGCCTCTGGATGTCGAAGTGAACCTTCCTATGGGAAGATATTGCTTCGGATGCGGAGATAAACAGGTCATCTCTCCAGATACCGGCAGGACTGTCCAGCAGAAAGTATGGTTCTATGTCCAGAAAGACGGTTTCCATGTGTGCAAGTATGGTGAACTTCCCTCATTCGAGGACCTTATACCATTTGACGAGACAGATGAAGAGATTTCCAATTCCGAATGTATCTCTCCAAACAATCAAAACAATTCAAACGGCACTTATGTGCCTGTTATCGGAAGTCTCTTCTGCGGAATGTATGAGGACATCAGGATTTCCTCCGATTCGTGTCCCGATTGCAAGCTTCGTAGCGATGCAACGAACATGGATTGTGAGAATTGCCTGCTTTCCTATCAGCTTTTCAGAAAGATCGAATGAAACTGAGGGGTTCAATCCCCTCTCTTTAAATAACATCTCCCATCTTGATACCATCATGGAGACCGTAAACGTCATTCAGGCGTACTCTAATGCGATCCTTTGTCCAAATTGCAATCGCATTTACAACCCTGAATACCTTCTCAACATGGTTTGTCCGAATTGTGGGGAATATATGACTGAATCTGATGTCGTAATGGCTGTAAATAAGGAAAACAGCTATGATTATGCCCTGAAAAAGCAAGCCGCGGTCGAAAAGGCTAATTCGGTCAAAAAGAAAGGTGTCTAAAGTGGCAAATATTCCCGAATTCAGCAGTCCGCGCAGAGTTGATGATGAAGCGATGGATAAAGCGATTGTTAGAACGTTTCAGGCAGAGAATAAGAGGAGAAGAACTATCGAAGACGATTATCGTCAGGATACTTTATCTCATGTTCACACCGGTGATTTTCATTATGCACACATTCCCATTGCAGAGATATGGCAAAAGACATATCTAGATAATTTCGGGGAGTTTATAACAGATAATGATTGGGTTTGCCCAAGATGCGGAACACGTTATGCGACAGGGTATCCTCCGTTGGAGTGCAATATCTGTCATACGTTGAGTCCGATAGGCGAAATGGTCAAATATGGAGTGTACAGAAGATGATCTTCGACATAACGCGCTCAAATGAGCAGAACGTGGAAAGAATTATATCTGAAGAGGAAGTTCCCCAAGAAGAAGGTGAGATGGTGAAGTATATTATCGCTAAGAAACCAATTGAATCCAGCATCATCAGGACAATAGATTGTCTCGGAGCTGTTATCGCAAAGGAATATAAATACAAATTCATTTCGACAGAGCATTATTGGATAGGGCGCATTCCCGATGCCGTAGGAGATGCAAGAGCTGCCAAGAAGTTCTTTGCTACTTATGGTCAGGTACTTGTCTCTGAAAAGGACAGGTACGATATCGGAGAGGCGCAAGAAGCCTATCACAAGATGCTAGTGGATGGCATCGAGATGGGCAACGGAGCATTGATATATGCATTAGGTCAATTCGCTGTTTCCTATGACATTTTCGATACACCGAAGCTCTGACAATCAAATTCTTTTAATATCATCGGTATCTAAGATAGTCTTAGATGCCAATTTATTCTCTTTTCAGTTCCGAGGACGCGGTCAAAGATGCGGACATGATCTCGTATGCTCCGTTCCAATCCAAACCGAACAGCTTAGCATTGCCCTCACAGAGAGTGAATAACATCGCTGACAGCGGACTGGATACAACTCTGGTCAATATTCCCGCACCCAAGAATCTCGATTACAAGTACAAAGATTCATCCTATTTCTCAGCCCTGTACAGAATGGCATCATATTACTTCTACAATTGTTCAGTCCTTTCCACATCTATCATTAGGATATCAACCGAAACCGTTCGCAGAGGATATGAATGGGTTCCCAAATTTAATTCCAAGTGTCCTAAATGTAGTACACAATTTCCTAAATCGGTCACTAAATGTTCTGTATGCGGATTCCAAGGCAGATTCATAAAACCAGACGTTACACAGCAAAAGATCCTTACTAATTGGGAAGGCGGTTCTCTTTTAGACAAAGTGAATAAGTACGGATGGGATTTGGAGATGTTGGCAACATCGTATATCACACTGTTGCTCACTTACAATCAACCGGTCATTCTGTGCAAATCTGTTTACATTGCAGACAAACATGGATTGATATCAGACGAAATACCCCAAGAGTTCATACCCGTAGCACCTGCATCGGCAAGAATGATCTACGATGAACGTGGACAGCCCGGAGACGGAACGGGATTCTGCATCTTCGAGAGGAATAAGGCTGTTATGATGGAGGGTGTTATCAAGGATACAGGATACGAACCTCTGACCGGCCATAAGATATACCCCGCAAGATGGTGTATGTCCGAAGACCTTACAGGACAAGGCGACGGAGCTTATTATGCGGAACAGGAGATATTCACCACCACTTATGGTGTGACCTCTATCAACTATGGATTGCCTCTCTCTATGCTTATCGCAACTGAGATAAAGGCATGGATAGCAGCCTCCCTCCGTTTGGAAAAATATTATACCACAGGACACCCCCAAGGTATTTTTGTCATTTCAGGTATCGCACCCGATGCGTTTGCTACGGTCAAACGTTCAGTCGAAGTGCAGATGAAATCCGATCCATATTCAATGCCTATGTTGGGTATTCCTCCGGCTCAAGATAGGCTGAATGTGGCGAAATGGATACCATTCAGCGATAACCCCACACAGCAGATGATTACTGTCATGGATGCTCTTAAAGAGCGTATTGCGTCTATCTTCGGTATTCCCGGTCTCGCTATCGGTGACATCAACTCTATGAAAGGTAACGCAAACGAACAGCATCAGATAGCTATCCTTGACCGTACTCTCAATGCGGTGCGTAAAAAAGTCAATGCTCTCTTTGCATTCATTCTGTCTAAATATCCTCAGATTACAGATTGGGATCTCAGACTTGTAGAGCCTCCTGACGGACAGTCTAAAGATGAAGAGGATGAACGCAACAAGCGTTATCAGAATGCGCTTCTCCTTCAACAGA
Source organism: Candidatus Methanomethylophilaceae archaeon (assembly GCA_041669745.1). Classification (GTDB taxonomy): domain Archaea; phylum Thermoplasmatota; class Thermoplasmata; order Methanomassiliicoccales; family Methanomethylophilaceae; genus JBAZDV01. Next base: position 6,458 of record JBAYAO010000018.1, read on the forward strand.
TGGGATTCGAGATAATCTCTCAGCAAGATGGTGTCATCGAAGTATCTGCAACACCTCGCAGTTACGACCCAATCAAAGCACTTACGGATAACATGCTCAAAGATGGAGACAATACTAATAATTCCACGGCAGACCCCGATAGTTCAATGAGATGGAAACGTTCACCATCAGACCTTATGGATAAGCCCAATGAGCCTTCAAAGACCTTTGCACCGCAGGACGCAGTGGAGGATGCAACCAAATCCTTAAATTACACCGTTTCTGTGGATACAATCGCAAGGTTGATAGATGCAATTGCTAAGAACGGAGGGTCGGTATTATGAGTTACGAAACTATTGAAGAACTTCCGTCAGCAGTGCGTAAGGCATTCTCTGTCGAAGACCAGGTCATATGGATGGAGCAGTATAATATTGCACTCGCTCAATTGAAAGCAGACCATGATAAAGAGCCCATTATCGACCCCGAGTTCACAGACTACGACAGAGCAAGCATCTCAGCATGGCAACATTGTATGGATGTAGATTCATCCCGTTCATTCATGGCTCAGGTTACAGCCCAAGTCATAGATTCAGATAACGAGATAGCATACGTAGACGATTATCTTAGATTCAAGAAAGCATTTCTGATAGATGGGGGAATGGGACAGGCACAACATACATCTGTTCCTGCATACACTATTTGGAATATTGAGAAAGGCGAAGACCCCAAGACAGGTCAGCCCTCGATCATAGCGTACGGTAACTTCTATCGTGATGGATACACGTACGACAGAGAATGGGCCTATTTCCTCAATGGCAGGAACGAGTTCTCGATAGGTTCATCTGTCAAGAGGGAAAGAGAATGTTCAGAGACAGAATGTCATAACAAACTTGAGCCTCTTCAATGGTTCGAAGTCTCCAACGTGCAGAAAGGAGCCAACCCACGTACGGGTGTGTTATCACTTCACATCCCACAGGGAGAGGGCGATGATTCTAAGGTCAAATATCTCGATACTACTGTTAATCTTGCGTTTAAAGCATATCACGATACAGGCGAATGTCCTATCAAGCTCAAATATAAAGCTTTCAAAGAGGAACTCGAAGAAAAATACAATATCGAGACCCTTTGGTTCGGTGAGGGCATAGAACTCTCAGGAACCGACCTTGAACGGGCGCAGGAGCTAATAAGGTCATATTACGGTGAGGAATACCTCTCACAGATACTTTTCGATTTAAACCCCGATTCCGTGCCATCACAGACCATTTTGTTCAGAGACACTCTCGGGGATGTTGATGATAAGGACGTTATGTCGCTTATCCTTGACGAGTTGGAAGCTATTGACGGTTACAATCTCGCAATATCTAAAATAAAGAACTCGGAAGAACTCTCTTCTGAGAACAAAGATAAAGTCATCTCTCAGTTCAATGAGATAATCAATGACGAGGCTGACCACGCACGCATTCTGTATAGATTGTATTTACAGGGATTCAGAGACTTCGTCCCCGTAGAAGAGGATGCAAAGAAAGGTGATTGTCCGGCAGGTCAGCATGAGCATGCAGGCATAGTAGGATGTCACGATATCACCAGAAATCACGAGACAGAACTTCGTAACATAGGGTCAGATCAATTAGACCTTACAGATGAAGATGTCGATGTGAACAGACTCAGAAGTCTTAGCACTCCAAAACTGCAAGCTATCGTCACAGCGATAGCCACTGCAATTCGGAAATATGACACGGAATCTGTTGACAGGTTCATGTCATCCACAATGGGTAAGGAATTCGTACTGATGATTTTAGAACTGAAAGCACGCAAGAACCTTACAAAGGAGAATGAAAGTATGAACGAAGAAGTAGATACAAAAGAGGCAGAAATGCCTACTAAGGGTATGTCTGATCCTGATGCGGTCAAATCCGAAGTAACCGAAACAGTTACCGAAGATGCGACCAAAGAAGAATTTGATATCGCTTCTTCTTCGGCCAATGCCTACACTATCCTCGCTGCACTTAACACCAAGATCGATATGCTGGTCGCAACCATAAAGGGAATCAACTCTTCTCTCGCGGTTCAGGGCGGTTCTCAGCAGTCTATCTCGGAGGCCGTTTCTGACGCTATCGAGGGCATCTCTGCTCCCGGCAACGAGGAAATTCCTGCTCTGGGGGCAGGGGCAGAGGAGAAAGAGGTCGAAGAGGTCGAAGAGAAGGAGATGCCCGAAGGTGTCGAAGGCGAAGAGAAAGAAGAGGTCAAAGAGACTTCCGATTCCGAAGAAGAGCCGAAAGGCGATGACGAAGAGGAAAAGAAGGAAGAAGAGACCACCGAGGACAAATCCGAAGACGGCAAGACCGAGGAAAAGACCGAAGAAAAGCCTAAAGAAGAATCCAAAGAAGCTCCGCCTTTCGAGAAGAAGAAAGAGGAGAAGGATGCCGAGAAAGGGGAATCCATTCAGGACGTTACCGAGACAATAATGTCTGTAAAGGAAGAAACATCCGATGCAGGCGAGTCACCTATCGTTAAAAGCGAAAAGGAAGAGGTAATTGACGGAAAGATACCCGAAGCAACGGAATCCGAAAAAGGATGCGAAATGAAAGCTGAAGCCGATGAAGCTCCTGCTCTCAAGGCAGACCCTGACTCTTTCGATGCATATTACGCCAGACTTGATGCTCTTAAAGCAGAAGGTGTGACCGTATCTTATGCGGGAACACAGGGTTCTATTTCCTCCGAAGTTTCTATCAAATCAGACAAAGCAGAAGTGGTCATCGTAAAGCCTACTGATGTAGTCGTGTCCAATGACCCTATCGGCGCAGATTCGATCAAGACCTATTCAGCTATGGAATTGGTAGAAATGAGTGGAAAACAAACACCTGAAACAATTTTAGAATATATGAGGAGATGCTAAAATGGCATATGGAATAACAAATGACGGACTCTTTCAGATGGGTTCCACCATGGATGCGGTCAATAACCTTTCATGGGGAAAGGATGCCCAGTCTTATGACGCAATGAAATCAGCCGGTGCAGGAATTTCGATCTCTACCACCGGTGCAGCGAATGCAATTTACGGACCAATGCTCCACCTGTTGCCTTACATGAAGCACAACACTATGGCTGTGCTCGGTGAGAAACCTTACAAGACAGGTCAGAGATTCCAGGTATCACTTTCACTCGGTAAGGGTGATTCTACTGGTATCGTGAGAGGTGGATATCCTACTGCGGCCACGCTTGGAACTTACGCACAGGTTGAAATGCCTTACAAGCTTTCTGCAATAAGGAGACTTATGACCCTTGGTGCGATGGAGATCGGAGATAAGAATATCGATGATATCACCACATGGGAACAGTTCTTCAAAGCAGAAGGAGAGACCTGGATGTGGTCACAGAACAATGACCTTCTCAGACGTATCGAGGACGCGCCCATCGTAGGTAACGGAAACGCACCTATTGGCGTTACAGGAACCACACAGACCAGCGAACGTGTAGGATTCGAATCCATTGACAGGATTATCTCCAATGGTACTGAGGCAACATTCCTCCCTAACGGATACGCAGTTCCTTGGGTAGCAGATCCTGAATACGCAGGTTCTAATTCACAGATGGCAACCTATCGTGACCCCTCTGCAACTGGATTCGTTCAGAACTCCAGCTTCGACTGTTACGTAGACTCTAACTACACAACAGGCACCACATCAGGAGCTGCAACACTCAGGCCTCTCACTATCGACATGCTCGACAGTATGTTCATGGGTGTAATGCCTTATTGGGAGAATAACCGTTCTTCAGGAAAAACAGTCATTACCAGATACGATACTATTCAGAAGATTCAGGGACTTGTTAATCCCCTCCAGCGTTTCATCGGCTCAGAATTCGTTCAGACCGGCGTCAACGGTGTGTCCACAGTAGAAGGACGCGGAGCAGGATTCCAGGTATCTACTTATAACGGTGTACCTCTCGTACCTGATCTCCAGGTCAATGGCGGAACTGCAGCAGATGCTGATAGCGGTGTCGGACGTATCTATATGATCAATCAGGATGCTCTGTATATGGGTGTTCTCAGGCAGCCTATGATTACTGTTTCCGATAACAGCATCGTAAATAACCAGTATGTCAGACTGGCAGATTTCAACAAACTCGGAGAGACTCAGGTTTCTGGAAGCATGAGTTTCAAGGGTCTTGGAAAGATTATACACCTTTCATAAGCAAAACAGGGGGCAACCCCCCTCTTTCTTTTTTTAATTTACAAAATCACCGAACTAACAGTTTTTCATTATTAACCATTGAAGATGTGTCGAATACATTAGTTCGTAAGTTAACAAAAAGACAATAAAGCTCTTACACAAACCTTTAATACCTCTTTTTCGATACCAAATTATGTTCGATAAATACCAACACGTAGAACGCATCTTTGAAGATAATATAGAACTTCAAGGATTGCTTGATGGAGAGGTAAGTGTTTTCCCTAAATTAGATGGTTCTAATCACTGTATTTGGTTCGATGATGATAAGCAGAAAGTAATGTGCGCATCACGCAATAATATTATCTCCGAGGGTTATGACCCTACCAAATTCCTGCCGTGTATAGCAAGAAATCCTCAACTTGTAGACTTCGTAAAAGCGCACCCCAATCTCCGTTTATTCGGAGAGTACATGACGCCCCATACTCTCAGAACATATAGGGAAGATGTCTGGGGGAATTTCTATGTATTCGATGTTATATCTTATGAATCTCAACGCAACGAAGATAAAGAATATATCTCCAAGACTTACATGCCTTACGACTACTATTCTCCTATATTCGATAAATGCAACATAAACTATATCAAACGCTTAGGTGTGTACAGCAATCCTACTACTGATGACCTTAAAGCAATAGCAGAAGTAGAGAATTGGATGATAGAAGACGACAAAGGCGCAGGAGAAGGTATCGTAGTAAAAAGATACGATTACAAGAACGTCTATGGGCGCACTACATGGGGTAAGATAGTTCGCGAGGAGTTCAAAGCCAAATCACGTTCTCCGAACAAAGGCAGAACTCTTACATACGAAGATAAACTTATCGAGAAGTATCTCACACAAGAGTTCATATCTAAAGAGTATCACAAATTCATGGAAGAGCAATCCGAGGGCTGGACAGATAAGTACATCCCTTTGTTCCTCAAATCCTCATATCAAGAGTTTATCAAAGATAACATCATTACGATCTTAGAAGAGGAGAAGAACCCAACTATAAACACCGGTTCATTGAGAAAGGCGTATTCATCATCTGCAGTTAGGTATCTCAAGAGGGCGATGTGATGGAAGAACGCGCTACGATAGGCAAACGTCTTACACTCACCACAGGTTGCGGTAAGATGCGTATGTTAGTATACTTCTATAAGGATACAGGGGAGATAGATTGTACATATATAGAGCCGTCACAGTCCGCATTATGTGCTAACTGTATGACAGGACTATCGCGTATGATATCACTTGCTATCAAGAAGGGCGCAACGATAGATGAAATATGTGACCAATTGAACAGTTGCGGAATATGTCCTGTTTATGCTGTCGCGCGCGCCTCTGGTGACATTCCGGTGTCTCAGGGCGGTAGTTGTCCTCTAGCATTTGCGATTGCGTTAAAACAAGCTTATGAGGGCTTTAAAGAGGGATTGAAAAATGAACAGAGAACAGAAGCTCGAAACAGGTATACTAGACCTGATCAAAATCTATAATGACAAAGGGATATCTCTCCCACCTTACAATCTTTATCTTCACTATTACTACATCGATAATAAAATATTAGAGGAGACAGTCTCCTCATTGATAGATAAGAAGTTTTTGAGGATGAATCACGGGGAGTACATCATTACTAAGAGAGGAACTGAATATATTTCATCAGATGATTTCTCCTGACATATCACAAACAGTGGATACCACGCGATATTCACTTTCTATGAGATATTCGCGCCCGCATAATTCGCATCTCCCCACAGTCTCGCCTTCACAGCACACATCGGCAGAGCACATAGCTCCGCACTCTGTACAAATCCATTGGACCATGAGTATAAGATAAATGATGTGATATAAAAACACAGTTTATCATCCTTTTTAATATCACCTTAGAAATGTACCATCATGATCGAAGCGATTCTGTGGATTGTATTGGTCGGGCTGGTAGTATTCCTTATTTTAGGTGGAATATTCATGGTCATTCCGTACATACACAAAAAGACACTTTGGTGCGTCTGCAAGTTCAAACTATATTTCGCATCAAAACCCGACTATGAATCATCTCCTTATTATAAGATGTACCCCAAGACATCAGCTTGTTCTACATCTGGACAGTACACCACAATAGATGATCCCATTATCAAGAAGATAGCTGACGAACTGAATGGACAGATGTCGATACTTACACCGAGAGCAAAAGCAGAAGCACTTCTTGCATTCGTACAACAGACCAAAAGGTATCAATACGATAAAGATAATTATGGTAAGAACGAACAGTGGGTTCTTCCTATCAATACACTGAGAAGAAGATATGCCGATTGTGAAGATGTCGCGTTATTGTACGCAGCTCTCTGTTATCATTGCGGATTGGATGTTAAGGTCGTGTGTATGACAGGACATCTGGCCGCAGCTGTATATACAGGCGATAAGATTGGGTTCGGACATACAATAGATGGTAAGAAATATCTTTATGCAGAGCCTACCGGAGCATTCCCCATTCTCGGAGTACATTTGTATTACGGAAGGGAGATGTACAACTATTGTTCACCGACAGAACCTACCGATTGGTTCAAGAGAATTTTGGAATATAAAGAGCAATGGTAAACTTTTTCCCCAATTCTTTTAATATCACATTATTCTAATTAGTTTTATGTCCTACGTATTCTATCCCGATACATCTCAACCATGGGTGTTCGAGATTACCGAACCTATACAGGAAACATATACGACAGCAGAAGCAAATACCGTTATTCAAGATAACGGAGACAGACTCACTGTGGCGTATCCTGCGATGGCGGAAGGGGCATATTTTACTGTTTATCAATCTTTAAGTGATGGGCTGTCGCTCGGAGACGAGACAATCTTATCATTTCAAGTAAAGCTTAATCCTGTACCTGCTCTATTCGTAGCAGTATCTTTCTTCGCAGAAGACATTGACGGAAAGAAACGTACATATGGAATATCGAGAAAGGACATCGGAAAGGTACAGATGTATAATGCAGATGCATGCGAAGAAGATAAAGACTTCAATCCAACGTATGTTGTCAAGATAGGATTCGAGTTCGAGAATCTCAGCACAGAGCATGACATCACATTCTCAATGGGTTCTCTCGGGTTCTTAAGTATCACACCTCCTACCTATGCAGACCCTCAAGACGTAGTTCGTTTCCTAGGACTTCGTACAAATAAAGCTGCACCTCTCATACTTACAATATCATCCTACCCTTCATATGATTACATCTGCGACCTTGTCACGCAGGCAGAGTCTTTCATAGATCAACAGACTCATACTTCATGGAGAGAGAATCGTGAGGTAGATGAAATTCATAATGCTCCTTTTGCATCGTTGCCCGGCATTGGATACGCAGGCATCTGGGCAGGATTCACCGAAAGTTTTGCAGGAGGAGATTACTTTCTCAAAGGATATCCTGTCACGCTTAACAGACAAAATGTCCGTCCGTTCGACTATTCCAAAGGGGATAGAGTATTGGTAAGACAGTTTGGTACGCAGTGGGTGGAAGTACCCGAAGAGAATATCTGGATAGATGAAACGAAAGGAATCATCTTCGTCAAGAAATGGTTCTTCCAGAAAGAGGATTCGGTTAAGGTCACATACAGGTGGGGACAGAAATCCGTTCCCGAAGATATCAAGATGTGCGCTAAGCTCATTGCATGTAAACATATTGTGATGACAGATTGGTACAGAGCTAAGTTCCCTCTCTCACCTGAGTTCGACCCTCTCAAATCGGAGACAGTCAACAATTGGACATGGCAGATAAAAGACATACTTAAAGGTCATCAGCAAGACCTTGCGATAGGATTCTTCTAATGAACGCATACGAGAACGATAACGATGTAATGATAGGTCAGTTGATTACTAAGAACTGGCAACTCAGCGGTAAGAAGCCTGACATATACTACGATGAAGGTAATGATGTTGCAAGTCATCAATTCACAGAGAACCCCGTAGCTATCAAAGTATATATCGGAGACCAATCTTCCACACCTCAAGGGATATCCTACGACTCGGAACGTTTGTTCAGAGAGGTAGCGATTGATGTGAGAGGTCTGAACAGAGCAGACACAATCAATGCTAAAAACGAAGTGAGAAGGATACTCGCGGTACATCGTAAGTATCCCGGTAATAACTGGGACCTCATAGTTCTCGCAGGTGAAACGCGCATAACGCAAACGTATAATTTCTACCATCAGGTCGTGACATATACCTTAAAGAAGTATTTCCTGCCACTGCCCGATCTTACATGGAGCGCATAAAATGTCTGGATATAGAATGGCGACAGGGTGGGGAAATCTCACCAGAAATAATGGCGAATCGATCAACAAACTTCCCACGGGAACGGCACCTACCACAGCGGTACAGTCACTCACTAAGAGGTTTGGCGGTGCAATGAGCCTTACACTGAGCAGGAATAACAATAATAATTACAATCACGATATCGGATTCAGAGAGTTCACTATCGCGTCACAGGGTACTTACGAGTGCGATTGGAATATTGATGGACTGATAGCTCCCCAGTATGTGACGTGGTTGGCTAATGTCTTTATGTCAGACGGAATCTCCATTACATCGGCCAGTACATTCACCGACGCATCAGGAACAGTAATCACATCTCCGACAGCCACCACGGTAGGATATTCTACTACAGACGGGGTCACACCTCAGAATACTCTCACTTATGCAGAGTTCTCTCACTATCAGACGATCATCGGAACGACAGCAATGGTCGTGATGATGTTCAGGTATAAGAGGAATGACGGTATCAAAACATTCGACATGGGCTTTGTACAGAATAACAGCATGACCACATACGGTGGAAATAATGTTGTAGGAGTTCTTACAGGATGTGTGGTCAACTCTTTCACAATATCTTATGAGAACGGAAGCGATGACGCCGTCAAGATAACACTCGAAGGACACGCACTCACAGATTATGTAGAAGTTGTCGATAATCCTTATGATTACATTCAATATCTTGACGCTGTTCCCAAGAGCACACTCATTGCAGGATGTCTTAGCACATCTGAGGATGGTAGTACTTATACCAATGTAGCCATCACCGATTCATCCTCTCTGACCGTTACAAATAATTTGAGCAGGCTCGGTCTCTGCCTGAATCGTTTCTATACAGCATATGCGATGGGAGCACTTGATTACTCAGTATCTACTTCTACATACAGCAATGACCCCAACAAGTATCTTTCCAAACTTTACGGATACGATACGCTCGCCATAGGCTCTACTTATTATCCTTCTAAACAGCCGTACGCTATTCCATACGCCAGGATAAGAGCAGATGATACGGATGCAGAGACAACGACTGCTACGGCATTTGTCGACATTCTTATGGAGAATGTATATACTGGAAACATGGACAATACTTACGATGCAGAGAACGCAGTGATGGATGAACCTTCGCTCACACCTCAGCACGTGACAGTTGTAGTAGGATACACACCTGCTTAAACCTTTTAAATAATCGGAGGAAATAATATGCCAATAGCATTACCAAAAGTACAGACAACGACAATCGACCTTTCCGAGTTCGGAATGAACGGGACGATCACCGTGAGAGGACTCTCAGGAATACTCACTGCTAAACTCCAGAGCATCATGCATAAAATAATGAGAGCTGATGGAATAGATTCTACCAAACTCACAGAGGCAGAGGCCGAAGAATACGAGAATGTGTATGCAATGGACATTATGATGACAACTTTGCAAATATGCATTGTTGATTATCCCGGTAAGGAGAATGATGGAGATTCACTTGCACGTTCGGACCTTGAGTTCCTGCCCGATGAATTCATTATCAGATTATTTGAGGAGATAGGCAAGCTTTCCGAGTTCCCTTTAGAAGAAAAGCCTGGGAAGGCCCGCTCCACGAAGAAAGGGCCGAAAGATATTTCCGCCAAGTCTTGAAAGACGGCGGAAAGAATGTCGACCCCGAAGTTATCGTACTTGCGACAAAAGCAGAGTGGATGATGAACGGGGGAAGATCTTCCTACGAGTGGGATGAACTCTCTAATAGTGATGTGAAATTGTTGACCGTATATTATGCGGCCAGAGATGAAATGAAATACAATCGTCAAGTGAACGCAACTAGAGAGGGAGTCTATGCCAAATCCAAACGTACAGAGCGGGACCGGGTATAACGAAGAATTTATGGGGTATAGACAACAGGCTATAACCTCTAGCAAAGAGACAGCAGATCTTATAAAGTCATTATCTGCGCTCGAAGCACAGCTTAAAAAATCCAACTCCAACTACAAAGGTACGTATTTTAAGAATTTCACTGATGCATTAGATGAATATTCTAAGATTGATGTTGCCAATGGGGACGCTACAAGAAAATCTCTTGAAAAGCTGTTCAGAGCTACAAATACATATTACAACAGACTGAGCGTCAGGTCAACAGGAAATAAAACCAATACTAAAGATTGGGATGCTCAGATGAAGGGCATGGCTAAAATAGCCACGAAAATTCTATTTGCATCTATAGCATCTGGCAGGACATCAGGTAAAAAGGTATTAGAATCTCATGCAGACAAATCTAAACAAGCAAGATATATGCCACGTTCTTATGTTGTAGATGAAGCTGCAAGTTGGGCTAAAAAGATCGGAGTAGCTTTTAATAAACAAATAGCATACAAGGCACAAAAAAATTCTAAACCTGCATTAGGTGAATTCGGAAGGGTTGCATTTGCCCAATCTAAAGAGGATATTCTCGGAACATCTGCAAAAAAAACATCACCAATCTTATCCATGGCGCGGGGAAGTACCTTTACAGGAACTTCAAGAGCACAACCGCTTGATAATTATACTAAGATATACAAACAATTAGCAGAGATACATCCATGGACAAAAGGACAAGTGCTCCCTGGATTTGATGCTGCTAAGTACACTGTTGATAGTTATAGAGAAGCAAAAAGCCAGGCTAAAGCCAATTACAGGTCTCGTAAGGGAGAGTTTGACATTTCCGAAGATGTCGGAGCATCCATCAGAGCGATGTACGGAGATCCTAACACAAAAACTCCGATTAAAAAGATGGGTAAAGTAAAAACCGCGTTTAGTGCGATATTCAACTCCGTAATAAAGCACTCTGACGTATTTGCTAAGACCTTGGAGAATGTCGGAAAGGTCTTTGAAATGACCGGTAAAGGCATTGAGAAGGTCGGAGTAGGCGTGGGCGGTGCATTTGCTGCATTGGGTGCAGATAATCCTCTGGAGATGATTCAAGGTGTGACAAAAGGACTGTCGAGCATGACCACGATGGTATCTGACTTTATGAGTGGGGTCTTCGGGGCTATCGGCAGTATGCTGGGCAGTGCAGGTGGAGGAGGCAAAGACGGAGGAGGCAAAAGTGGAGGAGGCAAAGGTGGAGCAGGTTCTGCACTGGCTATTATAGGCGGTGTATTTAGTCTGATAAGCGGAGCATTCAGCCTATTATCGTCAGCAATATCTATGTCGTTCTCTGTCTTCAATGGACTGCTTACAGGTGTCCTCGGAACACTCAAGAAAATGTTGAAAACATCACCTATATTTGATGCTATTCTCAACATTCTCAATCTTGCGTTTACGCTGTTCTTCATGCCGTTCTTCAATGTGTTCTCAGAGGCATTATTGCCTATTGTATTGAACCTTCTGGATTGGGCATCGCAATATGGAGAGATATTCTCTGGAATCTTGCAGGAAACAGGCATTATCGGGCTAATTACTGAATCAGTAAATACTTTTGTAGAGGATATTAAGGGGATTGTTACAGGCGATTCATTCGTTCAGATGATAACAGACCTATTGAGAGTCATCCCCATTGTACTTGCGTTCTCTAAAACGCTTTTAGAGTTCTTTGTAGGACATTCAAAAGTTATTTTAGACATTATATCCAAAGGACTTGACTACCTTGACGAGATGCTTACAAATGGAATCATAGACGCTGTTCTTGATTTCTCTAAGCATATGTTAGAGTGGATGGGATTGCATGCTGACGATATAGCATATTACATGGAAAAGATATTCGACTGTGTAGATTTCATTGCGGGAATATTCGGAACCTTATCGAAGGTGCAGAGGACGATATCCAACCCATGGAGCGCAGGAGCGTCAGCCTTTGCATGGCTTTATTCTCATCTTAGACCTGGTCCTATTACTGGATTCGCAAACGGAGGAATCGTACCTGCAACTCCAGGCGGAACTCTTGGATGGATAGGAGAAGGTGGACGTTCAGAAGCCGTCATTCCTCTTGATGAAATGGATACATTGGGCGGTACAAAACAGATTGTCATACAGTTCACAGGAAATGTCTATGGTATGAATGACTTCGAGACCAAGGTTCAACAGATAGTAAATAACACAGCAAACAGAGCATATTTCAGGTGATACGATGGTATTGAACAGTAATAAATACTCGATATGGATTTCAGTCGTACCTGCGACTGTCAATTCGTCAAGAAGGAATACACTTCCCGATACTGCATATATGTATGTCGGGAGTGGTTCTTCCCCCTCTTATGACATATCTTATGCATGTGCTACGACAGGCATTCTAGGAAGAGGAACAGCAGGCGCGGTATTCGTAGATGGAACGGGCGGTGCAGTAGGTAAGATATCAATAAGCTGCACACGTACACAACCCGAATCATATTCCGACCCTAATGACAGCGGAGTTCCCTCCATATCTTACGACTATACTA
>JBAYAO010000019.1:0-19187 GCA_041669745.1 Candidatus Methanomethylophilaceae archaeon
AAACGCGGTCATGATCGGTGCCGTTGCGGCCGTGAAGGATTTCCCGATATCCAAAGCACTGTTGAAAGAGACGCTTTCTGACAATGTACCTGAAAAGTTCCTGGACCTCAATATGAGGGCATTCGACATGGGCTACGATGCGATGAGAGGGAATTAGGATATGCGCAATGCATAAGAGAAATCGTTCGCTGTCAAGGTCACAGGTTCGTCACAAGACCGTTTGCCGGATTTATGATCGGAACGCAACTGCCGTCCTTGACGATCTCATCGATATGTTTGAGCTGCTCGACGAAGGTGTTGACTATCATAGTCTTGCTTCTCCTGATGAACGCCGCTATACTACGATTGACATATGTGAACACCTCACTCATGGTCGCGTTCGGCATCTTGTTCACCATCAGGTCGTTCTCTATGACAGCGGTCATCGGACAGACGGCCTTTATCTGTGTTATACCGTTCCTCGCGGTCTTCATGCGTGCGGTCTCGAATCCGAATGGATTGATAACTATCGAGAAGACGATCATGTTGAGTCCCTGAGCTATCTCGGCTATGATCGGTGCTGCGCCGGTTCCGGTGCCACCGCCCATACCTGCCACAATGAAGACCACGTCATGTCCCATCAATGCGCTGGTGATCTCTTCTTTGTGCGCTTGCATGCATCTCTTTCCAAGAAGACTGTCCCCCCCGGTACCCTCTCCTCTGGTGACAGTCTTGCATATGAATAATTTCTTGTCTGCGCGGATTGAGAGCAGTGCTTTTTTGTCTGTGTTGACCGCAACGGTATCCGCGGATGGGAAATCCCAGTAGATACTGTCCACGACGTTACATCCAGCTCCGCCTACACCGATCACTGCCACGTGCGGCTCGATGTCTACATTGCCTATCGCGAATCCGGTCCCCACTCTTCATCCCCCCTTATCTTAAGCAAAGTGTTTCAGTGACATCTGTGAGGGGTAACGGACTTCTGGTCCGAGATCCCATCCCCCCTTCAGATGTTTTCCCCTTCTTTGTCTTCACTTCGTCATGGATCGTGATGAGGCGACCTCGAAAGCTGCCGACAAGGCATTTTCGACTGTTTCTTCGCGACGGGCCATCATTCTGTGTACCGCCGTTCTGATGAACTCCTCGTTGCTGATGAACATTCCCTTGTCCTCAACAATCACCTTGATCGCCATCATCTCCGATTCCGTGAAACGGGTGAAGATCCCGTCGCTGTCCGACCTAGTAGCAACATCGGCATCCCTATCGATGTATTCGCTAATGGCTGTCCTGATGAACTGCGAGCGGGTTCCAAGTTTTGGGTTCTTTGCCAGGAAACTGTCAAGTGTTTGCAGTTCCTCGGTCCCCATCCTCAATGTAACCCTCTCGTCGTTGTCCATTTCAGTCACCATGCCAGACCTGTAGGCCCCCATCCCTCAGGCTTTAAGAATGCATTGTCATGCTCATTATATAAATCTTGTCATGCATTGTCATGCGAATAATCATGACCAAAAAAGACCGGAATCCAGATACTTTTTTTGCCATTCGTGCCAGGAACGTAGTGCATACGAGCGCTGGATAACTATATAATAAAAGTGTCCCTTCCAAAGCGCAGATACAGGATATCAGGTGTACAGATGATATCGAGCTACAGAGACATCGAGAAAAAGTGGCAGAAAAAGTGGGCCGAAAACGGAATCAACAATGCTGAAAGGGACGATAGACCCAAATTCATGATCATATTCGCATATCCAGGCGTGACAGGATATCTGCACGTTGGACACATGAGAGGATACACGTACGTGGATGCGATCGGCAGATACAAGCGCATGACGGGGTACAACGTTCTGTTCCCTGTTGGTACACATGCTACTGGCAACGGGGCGATCAGTCTCTCAGAAAAGATCAAGAACAAAGACGAGGGCATCATAGATTATCTGATTAGGAACGGATGTCCGGAAGAGAAACTCAAGGACCTCACCGATCCGATGTCGGTTGTGAATTTCTTCAACGAGGTCTATGTGAACGATTATTGGAAGAGGTTCGGATTTCTTGCGGATTGGCGCAGATTCACATGTACACTTTATCCGGATTATGCCAAATTCATAGAATGGCAGTTCCATAAGCTTATGGATGCGGGGCTGCTCATACAGAAACCTTACTTCGCACCCGCATGCCCGTCATGCGGACCGGTTGCCGTCGATGCATCCGAGACCGATCTTTCCAAGGGAGGCAATGCAGAGACACAAGAGTACACCTTGCTGAAGTTCAGGTGCGGAGACCAGTTCCTGATAGCAGCAACCCTCAGACCAGAGACGGTCTACGGTCAGGTCTGTTTCTGGGTAAATCCCGAAGTCGAATATGTAAAACTCAGAAAGGGGAACGAGGTATGGATCGTCTCCCCTCAGGCGGCAAAAAAATTGGAATATCAGAAGGACGGTCTCACGGAAGTCGGAAGGATCGCAGGAAGGGACATGGTCGGATGGATGTGCGAAGCGCCGATGGTACACAGGAAGATCCCGGTATTTCCGGCAGGATTCTGCGATCCGGATGTCGGTACCGGGTTGGTGACATCCGTTCCGTCGGATGCTCCAGACGATTGGGTCGCGTTGGAGATGATAAAGAAAGATCCATTGATCGGAGCGCAGTATTCCCTTTCTCAGGAACTTATAGACTCCGTTGTTCCTATATCGATAATCTCGATAGACGGGTACGGGGAATTTCCGGCCAAGGACATCATCGACAGGATGGGAATAACCGCATCGGGTGATCCGAAGCTCCTGGATGCAAAGAAACAGGTGTACAAGGACGGTTACCATGCTGGCAGGATGAAAGAGATATGCGGTGAATTCGCAGGTATGCGTGTGGAAGAGGCCAAAGACAAGATGAAGGAGCTCATGATCGAGACGGGCGAAGCCGACGTTTTCTATGACCTGACAGAGGAGGTCGTATGCAGGTGTGGCAAACGTGTTTTCATCAAACGCATAGACGATCAGTGGTTCATCGATTATGCCAACAAGGACCTGACGGAAGTCACGAGCGAACACTGCAAGACAATGGACATCAATCCGTCAGAGTACTATAGCAACATTCACACCGTGCTCAATTGGTTCAGGGAGAGGGCATGCGTCCGTCTGGGAAATTGGCTGGGGACAAGGTTCCCGTTCGATGAGAGATGGATCATAGAAGCCATATCCGACTCCACACTCTACCCGATATATTACATCGTTTCGATATATGCGAACAGCGGACAGATCAGGCCGGATCAAATGACCGAACAGTTCTTTGACTATGTCTATCTGGGAAAGGGTGACCCATCATCTGTACACGAGAGCACGGGGATAGAAAAGGTACTCGTCGAAAGGATCAGAAACGATGTGGAGTACTGGTATCCGTTGGATATGAACGTAGGCGGAAAAGAACACATGACCGTGCACTTTCCTGCATTCCTGTTCAATCACACAGCCATTCTCCCAAAGCATATGTGGCCCAAAGGGATTATGGTAAATTGGTACGTCACCGGGAAAAAGAGCAAGATATCAAAGTCCAAGGGCGGTGCCCAGCCTATTCCGGGTGCGGTCGAGAAATACAGCGTGGACGGAATGAGGCTCTATTATGCCCATGTCGCCTCGCCCTTCGCGGACGTTGAATGGGATGAAGACACCGTATTGTCATACAGGCAGAGAATCGAAAGAATAATGGGTTTTGTGGAAGAACTTTCGTCGATCACGGGGAGGGGTGACGTTGTCCCTATCGACAGGTGGCTGCTTTCAAGGTTCAATACACATATCGGCAATGTCAGATCCGCGATGGAAAAATACGACCTCAGGCAACTGGCCTCTACGGCCTATTTTGAGATGTTCAACGATCTGAAGTGGTACTCCAGACGGGGCGGAAACAATTCCGGTGTTATCATGCAGGCTCTGAGGCTGTGGATAATGACAATGATGCCGATAACCCCGCATGCGGCCGAGGAGATGTGGTCCTTATGCGGATTCGAAGGGATGGTATCTGAGGCCCAGCTTCCCGAGACGGATCACACAAAACGTTCAGCCTCCGCAGAATACGGAGAGGATCTCGTCAGAGATGTGATGTCGGACATTGCCCAGATCATAAAGGTAACAGGAATGCAACCGAAACGCATAATCTTATACACGGCATCCGCGTGGAAGGTGGATGTGGTGAAAAAGGCTGTCGAGCTGCTTGCAGAGGGTGAACTTGACATCCCTGCTCTGACCAAAAGATGTATGGCGAGCGAAGAACTCAGGAAAAGGGGAAAAGCGGTCTCAGACCTTGCGAAGAAGGTCGCTTCCGACTACATGCGTCTGTCAGTCGATAAGGTTGCTCCGATCATAGAATTGGACGAGACCGCGCATCTCGCCGATGCGGCGGCTTTCATGTCATCTGAGATCGGATATGACATAGAGGTGCTGAGTTCGGACGTCAATGGATTGTATGATCCTCACGGCAAGGCCAAGTCAGCCGTTCCTGGAAGACCCGCGATATACATAGAATGACGTCATCAGATCAGGATCATTACGTGCACGGTGATTACCTCACGGCGACGACGGCCGCAGGATCTTCATCGGTGTCAGGTCGTATCATCTTCGTCGCATAGCAGGTTTCGGACGTGGTCCGTTTAAGACACGGGGTATATGAGAATTCAGATCAACGAAGGCTCATTCCCATTTCTTGTAGAGGGTATGGTCTATATTCAGCTGATCCAAGCATCTTCCGACGACAAAATCAACCATATCTTCGACCGTCTTGGGTTTGGAGTAATATCCTGGATTTGCGTCGAGGATGCATGCTCCGCACCTCGCCAGACGTAATTCGTTCTCCAGCATTATGGCACTCTTCGGGGTCTCCCTCACAACGAGAATAAGTTTTCTCGATTCCTTTAGCGTTACCGCGGCCGCGCGTGTTATGAGAGTATCGGCAAGCCCGTTGGAGATCTTACCGAGTGACGATGCGCTACATGGTGCTATAATCATGGCATCAAATCCGTAACTACCGGATGATATCGACGCGAACAGGTCGTCGTCATCAAAGACGATATCCGCCATCTTTTCAACATCCTCTATATCGATTCCGGTTTCATACGGAATGATCTCCTTTGCGATTTTGGATATTATCAATATCTTCTCGCCGGGAAGTTCCTGCAGAAGACGAACGCCGTATATGCAGCCGGATGCACCAGTGATTGCTACTACGAATCTCACGATTGGTAGGATGTAATGAGGGTAAATAAAACAGTTGATACGATTTTTTCGATGAGTTGAAATACTATAAGGTGATAGCACAGCTCACGGAGAATCGGGACATGTTGTCATGTTCCTGACCGTGGTGGGCTTTTCGCCTGCAGGTCGCACGGGGGTTTCTTCAACCGAACGTGCGAAGTTCGCTTTTGTTTTATTTGTGGTCAGCAATGCTTTTATATGGTGTCCTGTATAGCAGAGCCTATCTTCGCCCAGCATTAACGCGCTGGGTGAATGTCGAGGTATAAAAATGGTAACCGTCTATGATGTTCCTGCGGAGAAACTCATACTCAAGACGGCCGAGAAGCTTAAACAGAACTCGGTCATCGTCCCTCCAGAGTGGGCAGAGTATGCTAAAACCGGCAGGCATACAGAGAGGGCGCCTTCACAAGAGGACTGGTGGTTCACGAGAGCTGCCTCCATCCTCAGAAAGCTCTACGTAAAAGGCCCCATGGGGTCTTCGAAGCTTGCGGCCGAATACGGCGGATTCGCCGATATGGGCACAAGACCTAATCAGGCAGTGAAAGGTAGCCGTAACATAGCTAGAAAATGTATGATTCAACTCGAGCAGGCTGGCTTCCTTGTTTCAAAGGAGAAACAGGGCCGCAGTGTCAGTCCCAGCGGAATGTCCCTTCTGGACAATGCCGCCAAAGAGGTCTATGACGAGATGAACGCCTGAAGGAGGTATGAGCATGGATGATCCTGAATTAGAAGCATTGAGACAGAAGAGACTTGCGAATATGCAGGCCAATCAGCAACAGGCGGCTATGCAGCAGCAGGCTGCAGAGCAGCAGCGTCAGCAGGCAGAGGTCCAAAGGCAGTCCATTCTGAGACAGATTCTTGCACCCGAGGCAAGAGACAGGCTCGCAAACATAAAAATCGCGAATCCAGAGTTAGCTAATTCAGTAGAGGCGCAGTTCATTCAACTTGCGCAGTCTGGAAGGCTACAAGGAGTGATAACAGATGCCATGCTTAGAGATATCCTGAGGCAGGTCGCCCCTCAACACAGGGAGATCACCATCGAGAGGAGATAATATGAGTTCAACTAAACCGCCAGCCATGAAGGCCAGGCTCAACAAGGCCACTAAGCAGAACCGCCGTGTCCCCGCCTGGGTAATGATCAGAACGAACAGACAGTTCCTACGTCATCCCAAGAGAAGGTCCTGGCGCACAAGCAATTTGAAGGAGTGAGGGATCAATATGAGTGACGATATAGAGAGGGTCTACAACATTCACCTCAGAGCCACTAAGATGGCTCCCCGTACCCAGAGGGCAAAACGTGCCGTCAAGGAGATCAGGGAACACGTAATGAGGCATATGAGGGTCGATGAAGAGCACGTATGGATTGATACGGCCCTCAATGAAAAACTTTGGGAAAACGGAATCCAACATCCCCCGAAGAAGGTATCTGTCAAGGCCGTCAAGTTCGACGACGGTCTTGTAGAAGTATCACTTGCAGAATGAGGTGTGCCGGATGATGAAACTCTCGCGTTACGGGGGAAGCCCCAATATCGGTGTGTTCTCAGTGGCTAACGAGGATTTCGCATTTGTCGCACACGACACTTCTGATGAGTTCGTCAATGAGCTCACAGAGGTACTCAAAGTAAAAGCAGTGAAGACCACGGTGGCCGGCACGTTCGTTGTCGGTTCACTTGTGGCCATGAACACCAACGGCGCCATCGTATCAGGATTGGCCGACGAGGACGAGATAAAGGTCATCCGGGAGTTCCTTCCGGTTGCCCTTCTCGAGGATAGATTCAATGCCGCCGGTAACAACATTCTCGTCAATGATAAAGGTGCGATCGTCAATCCGGACATCGACAGCAGTTTGTTCAGGGACATATCTGACATCCTGGGTGTAGAGTGTGTGAAAGGGACAATTGCCGGTCTTAATACGGTCGGTTCCGTCTGCAGAGTCACGAACAAAGGTGCTGCGATTCATCCAGAGGCCACCGACGAGGATATTCAGATGGTGAAGGATGTTCTGAAGGTGGATCCTGTGAGAACAACGCTCAATCACGGGTGTAGATTGATATCGCCGTGTGTCGTCGCCAATTCCAAAGGCGCGATCATCGGGGACATAACGACGGCGATCGAGATGGGCAAATTGGAAGATGCTTTAGGTCTCTATTGACGCTCAAACACCCAGCATTCTTTCAGTTCGGGCAGCTCTTCCGTATTTATCTCGATGGAGTTGCCGATGTACACCGTAAAATCCTTTGGTATCATTTCCAAAAAGCCATCTACGCTCGCAATAGGGATGGTCAGTCCGCCAGTGCGATAATGCATAGGTATGATTATCCGCGGGTTAACTTCGCTGATGAATTTTTTCAGAGCATCGTTTTCCATCGTATATATCCCGCCCACAGGTAAGAACAGCAGATCCACACCCTGTATCTCCCTCAGTATCTCCTGAGAGGGCATTTGACCCAGGTCGCCGCAATGACATACCGAAATCCCATCCATCTGGAACATGTACATCGTGTTCTGTCCCCTCACCGCCCCGTTCTCATTGTCATGGTATGTGGGGAATCCGCGGAAGCTCATCCCTTTGCATTCGAATGTTCCGTTATGGGAGATGTGATCCGTATGATCGCCGTTTATCACCCTTACGGCGTTATGATCGTAATGTTTGTGTGTTATGAGTACGATATCCGCGGTTGCGTTAGGCGGTCTTATGCCTATGGATTTACCGTCATGCGGATCGATAACGATGTCCAGATCGTCATTCGAGAATTCAAAGCATGAATGCCCATGCCACTTCACATGCATACCGATGGAGATGGAAGATATGGATAAAAATATGTTCTTTTAATCTTCAAAGGGTCTTTATCGCAATAACTATAAAGACGTAATGTCGATTAGATGCTGTGACTAAAACACTGGTTCTGGTTGTTGACAGGGATGACGATTTCGGTGTCAAAGGCGGCGTGAAGACACCGCTGATAGGCATCGACGAGGCTGCAGTTGCGGCTATCGATCTCGGAATAGTCGATCCAGAGGATTCAGATGTCAATGCGCTTTTGGCGGCCATCAATATCTACAAGGAACTGCATGATGACGGCAGGGATGTTGAGATCGCCCTTATCTGCGGGGACCAGAAGGTGGGCCACAAGTCGGATTCTGCACTGGTGGATCAGTTGGAGATAGTGATCGACCAGATTAAACCCGATCGTGCCATACTCGTCGGTGACGGTGCGGAGGATGAATATGTCTATCCGATCATCTCCTCGCGTGTGAGGATAGACTCCGTGAAAAGGGTATTCGTGAAACAGGCACCCGGTGTCGAAGGTACGTTGTATATTCTGTCCAAGATGCTCGCCGATCCGCAGAAGAAAAAAAGGTTCCTTGCTCCAATAGGCGCTTTCCTCTGTATGATAGCGTTCATATATGTGATACAGGGGATCTATGCGTATCTAATCACAGGTAATGGAAGTTACATCTATCAACTTTCGTCACCGATAGTCATAATGATCTTGGGTGGTATGATACTGCTGTATGCGTTCAATGTCATGGATGTAGTGGTCGATTACATTACCAGTTGGAGTAGATATGTCAGGTCCGGGAATATTATGGCGGCCTTTACGGTATTGGCGATAGCCCTATCCATATGCGGCATAGTTCTGGGTGCGTACGCGGTCAGGTCGGATATGGACAAC
The DNA here is from genome assembly GCA_041669745.1 of Candidatus Methanomethylophilaceae archaeon. Taxonomy (GTDB): domain Archaea; phylum Thermoplasmatota; class Thermoplasmata; order Methanomassiliicoccales; family Methanomethylophilaceae; genus JBAZDV01. The sequence goes on from JBAYAO010000019.1 coordinate 8,897, forward strand.
AGTATCTTCTACATACTGCTGCTGTTTGTGATCAATGCTATGTGGCCGATCGTCTTTGCGCATTTCATGAAGGACTTCGGCAAGATGCTGAACGACTATATTTCCACCAAGAAGGTCGCACGTAGTTTCATGGTCGGTACCATAAACACATTCGGTATCGCATTCGTCATCCAGGGAGGGCTGGATTTCATCAGGAACTATATGGGTTACGGTTCAGTCGATTACGTAATAGTCATACTCGAAGTATTGGTGGGGATAGGTTTAGTAATAATGGCCGGATTGATTCAAGCGTCCTTCAACAGGTACTTCAAATCAGTGGCTGAAGGTGCAGATACGGATGCGGTTCAGTGAGTGGGAACCAGTCTACTCTCTTATCCTGTCGGATATGGGTTACGACAGGACGGATGATGAGGATTCGGCAAGACTGCTGCGTGCATTGATGCCCAACGCAGAGCACGTTTCGGATGAGGAGATCGAATCGCTGATCGGAGAAGAGGTCGTTATCTTCGGTGATGCGGATACGTTAGGGAAGTCTCTGGTGTCGTTCGAAGCATCGGGGACACTTATCGCATCAGGTTCCGCCACGTCGAAAGTGATGGCTGCGGGGATCATTCCGGATATAGTCGTAACGGATCTGGACGGGGATGTGGAAGCTCAGAAGGAAGCTTCGCGGATGGGTGCGTTGACATTGATACATGCGCATGGGGACAATTCTGAATCAATAATGAAACATGCCAAGGATTTCAAAGGGAAGGTGGTTCTGACGACCCAATCCGTTCCAGACCATGTGGTACGTAATTTCGGGGGGTTCACCGACGGTGATCGTTCCGTATGCCTCGCAAGGCATTTCGGTGCCAAAAAGATAAATTTGGTGGGATTCGATTATGAGAATCCGTCCGTTAAGGAGGGTTCAGACCGAAATACTAAGAAAAGGAAATTGGCCTGGGCAAAAAGGATAATCGAGGATCTGAATACACCAGGTGTCGAAATCGTCAGAATATGACGACGACCATCACGAGAATCAATATCAACAGAGTGGCGTAGGTCACGAAAGAGGATATCCTGTTCACGACGTTTTCTCTCTTTTCGGTGTTTCTCATGCCGGTCTTTTCCAGTATGAAATCCATACCGCCCATGAAGAGGAATCCTCCGTCGAACGGTACTGCCGGAAGCGCATTGGATATACCTAGCACCAGGTTCAGCCAGAATGTCCAGAAGATGACCGATATGATGATCCAGAAGACATCATCGGGGAGGAAACTGCTGTCGAACCACCACTGGGTGCTTTCAGGAATGGGTGAATAACCCGCGAAGGGTCCGCCGATATAATTCATCGTTGCCAATGCGTAGGAAGATACGGTGTCGCAGTTGCTGAACGGATTCGTGGCACCTTCCAATGTCTTGTCAGGCGTGGTGAAAGTCATACCTGACAGACTTGTGCTGACGCCGAGATATCCAATTCCGTTATTCTCGGAGAGGGTGATCTCGAAAGGATAGATGCTGGTATCGGTCGTGATCCTTACGACATCATTGGGGTCGGTCGTGGACATGAATTCTGTGAATTGACTGTTCGTTCCTATCGTCACAACGGAACCGCCCTGAGTTACATTCTCCATGCTCAGAATGAACATGCCCTTTTCCAGATATTTCGATGCGGGTGTATCGGACACGACGCCGTTGATGTATGTACCCAGCATTATATCGGTTGTTTCGGTATCGTTTTTGTATGTATAAGTGAGAGAATATTGACGATACTCGGATACGATATCGTTCAGATCATCCATTGATGAAACGCCGTTTCCGTCGATGTTCACAATGATCGCAGTGGCTGGAATGTCAGAAAGGTCACCAGGCGAGTCTGCTACTATCGCCGAGATCGCGGGATTATCTCCGTATTCGGTGGTAAGGCCGCCTGAAAGACAAGCGAACATCAGTATGAACAAGACTATCGAAGCAATGAAATTTGTCGCGATACCTGCTGAATAGAGGTCCATTCGAGCCTTTCTGCTACATTTCATGACCTGTTCGTTATTCGGTTCCACGAATGCACCCAAAGGTACGACACCATACAGGATTCCGGACGAATCGACATCCATATCATTGGCCCGGGTCTGGATTCCGTGTGCCATCTCATGTATGACCATCGCTATTATGAGCCCGATAACACCGTACACCAAAGGCAACATCGGATTGAGACCGGGTATCGCAAGTGCGTATTCGATTCCCACGCCGCCCTTTCCTATGGCACTCGGGATCAGTATGAGGTCGATTACCAGGATCATCACGATGAAGATCATGAGTATGAGAGACATGACCTTGGAGATGAGACCGAATATTCCCCAGAACCTCTTATGCTTTGAGAGACGGTCCATCGTCTTCAAGCCCCACTTGGTCTTGAACATTACCAGCGGTCCGTACGGTACTATGCCGTGAGCAGCCATCTTATCGCTTTTTCTGACGTAGATGTAAAACGGAACATAGACGATGAGCAGAATCAGCAGAGCCAAGTATGTTGTATTCATCAGATCGTACCAATCCACCCGAGGGTATGCAGTCGCATTATAAATCCTAGACAGATGAAAAATGGAAAAGAACCCCGCTGGGGGTATGTAGTTTTGATGGCGTTCAGATGCACTGCCCCTTCATCCTATCCTTAAGTTCTCCGATTTTGCCCTTGTTCCATCCGGATATCTTGGAGAAGAAACCGGTCACACGCGTGATTCCCTCGATATGTGACGATCCACATTTGGGACATGTTTCCGAAAGACCTCTGGTGGTTTGACCGCAATCCAGACAGGACGTGAACTCGGGACTGAATGCAATTTGGGTGTTCTGGGTATTATGGAACGTCTTCACGACGAATGCGGCGATGCCTTCGGGTGAAGGCTTGGACTCGCCGAGCCATATATGTGTCATCGCACCGGCATCGATGAGGGGATGGAACATACCCTCTATCTTGACACGTTCTATAGGACTGATATCGGCTCCCACATTGATGTACGTGGAGTTGGTGTAATAGACCTCTCCGTCACTCAGATTGCCCTTCACTGTGGTTCTGGCCTGCTCTGGGAATTCTTTAAGATCGAGTTTTGCAAACCGGTATGCCGTGGATTCGGCAGGGGTCTGCTCAAGTGCCAACTTTATTCCGTATTCCTTACCTAACCTGTCGGCCTCTTTTTTCATGTAGGCTATTACCTTCAGGGCGAACATCTGTGCCTGCCTGGATTCATGGATCTCCTGTCCGAAATGATATTGCACGAGTTCGTTCAGGCCAAGCAGACCCACCAGATATTTCGAGTTCTCGATTATGTAATACGGTTCGCCATCTGGATTCATCGTGAGCAACGAGAGTGGGCCATGATTGCCAAGGTCCAATAACTGTTTCAGGAAAGCCTTCTTTTGTACATGTGCCCTGGCTGCGAGATCCATACAATCCGTGATGTGTGAGAACAGCTTATTCTCATCATGATCCGAGATGTATGATATCCTTGGCAGGTTAATGGTCACATTCTGCATTGCAGAGAATCTCATCTTCCATGGTGTCTTGGTAAGCTCCAGGTCCTTGGCATCCAAGTTTATTGCAAGGCGACAGCATTCGGAGATCCTTGCGGTGTTCCCGCGGTCGAATATGAAATACGTATTTCCCTTCTCCGAGGCGAGCTTCGACAGTTTGTACAGGAATTCTTCGTGACCTGGAGTCTTGAAGAATTTCTCGGTGATGTGGACGTCGGGTTTCGGGAAGAAGAAAGGTCTCCCCATAGCATCGCCGTCGATGTAAACATCCATGAGGGCATTGACGAAGGCCTGTGATTCCCTCTCATAGTCTTCGTAGTTCTTTCCTGTGTACACCCCTCCGGGCCCTATAGCGGGGACGCCTACGAAATGGTCGGGGGTTTCCCAATAGAGGTTTATGTCGCTGAATATGGACTGACCGCCGCGTGCCACTGCCTGTTGTGCGAACTCGTATATCAGTATCTGGGCAAGTTGATGCATCCTCTCATCATCGACATCGACAAGATACGGCGCCATGAAGACATTGAACGCATCCCATCCTATTGCGCCTGCAAAGTGTCCCTGAAGCGCTGCTGAGAACTTTATTATCTGCTCGATCAATACCTCTGGATGCTTCGCGGGTTTTGCTATGGAGAGCGCGTTGGGAAGGTTCAATCCGAATTTCTTCACGTACTCTATGGACTGACCACTGCAATACGGTCTATCGATCATTCCGAGATCGTGGAGGTGTATGAGTCCACTCATATGTGCATCTGCGATGTCGGGACTGAACACCTCGAGGAGCGCGAATTCCTTTTTGATATTCTCTGCGAGAGTTAGATTTGTCGCTTCTGGACCGTGGGGAACATTAGCGTTCTCCTTGTTCGGGGACATGATGATCTCTCTTGCATCAAAGATAGGGGTACCGAGACGGGTATGTTGTTTGCGGATGTCTTCCAGTCCGTATTCCATTAGCTTTGCGTTGGTGAGTTCTCTTATGAGGGGTGCCGTGATATACTCCACGTCCATCTTCGATACCATCTTCTCCACTTCTTTGGCAACGATTGAAGCTGTATCCTTATTGATATCGGTCTCACGGATCAGTGCATCGTAAATCTTCTGCTTGTCCCATTTCTTGAGTTCTTCGTCGGACGTCCTGACGAAGAGACCTATCTCCGTCGATTCGCTTCTAGAACCCGTCACATTCTTCAATTCGGTTTTTGTTTTCATTTTTACTGCACCCCATTACGCAATTAAAGAGCGAATAGTATCATTTGTGCCGTCAATATAAAGTCGTTTCTGAACTAGATGTGGTAAAATATTAAGCTTGATTAATTATCAATATAGTTATCATATTAGTTATCAATTATATATATCCAGTAAAAAAATATATGACTGTTAAACAAAGGAGTGAAGATTAAAGAAATATGATATTTGGATTTTGAAACAGCAGACCCCATAGCATTCACGATCTGAGAGAAACTAGTTGTGAAAGCTTATAGATTATCAGATATCGGGACTTTTTTTTCGCTTCGGATTAAATTATATTTGTTTCATGACAGGAAATATTTCCTTATTTCAATTCGATTTTATAGTATGACAGGCAAGCAGAGGATGAAGACGGACATGTCTTTGGATATTCGATTGTCTAGGATTGGAATTTCAGCCCTCTGATACGAAGATTTATAGGTTATCATATTTGTTACCATATGTCTATATGTACAATCCAGAGAAAGAGTTCTACAGGATCCTGATAGAACGTCTAGGAAAAGACGGTAAATCAATCAGTTCGCTCTCAAAGGATCTTGAGGATATGGGGTTCAAGTATCATCGTCTCATCGTGACGGGTTATCTCCGTGCGTTGACGGATATGGGAATATTGAAAGAGAGGGACGTCCCCCCTTCAAAGATATATCAGCCGGTGAAACCAGTATCTGAGAGCATCTATGAAACTGTGGGGAAATCGTGCAGGAAATTCTCTCAGGATGCGGATGAGCTCATCCTCTACGTTCTGTTCAAATTGTTCAAAAGGCCCGTATTCACATCAGAGTTGAAACTCGCAGGCGTCAGCAGACCGATAGGGAGGGAGGCCCTGGACCACGAGATAAACGAGTGTAAGAAGGTGTTGAGGCGCGCAGGAAATGTTGTACCGAGTCAGTCTGCGGTTTTCCCATCGAAAGACTTTCCGGATCAATATATGGAGATTCTTGCAGACATAACGTTGGACGTGAAGGATTCGAAACATCTTGTGATGGAAACCAAACAGACCAGGTTGTTGTAGGATCTGCAACAGTTATTTATCAGAAGCTATCAATGTCCCCGCATGACCTTGGACAGTGTCATTGATGCGATAAGGTCCTTTCCTGGAATCACCAGAAAGCACACAATCCATGAGATAGTCAGGTTCTTACCGACCGCCTCCTTCGTCAACGTTGTGGCTTCTGAAGGGGAGGATGCTGCGGCCATCGAGTTCGGTGACGATTGTATTTTGTTCGCGGCGGATGGGATAATGGAGTCCCTTGTGAGAGCCGACCCCTACTATGCAGGATACTTCGCCGTTCTGGTAAATGTGAACGATATTGCCGCAATGGGCGGTAAATCATTGGCAATGGTGGACGTCATGTCAGTGAAGGAGGACAAGGTCTGCATACAGATATTGAAAGGGATGGAGCGTGCCGTAAGGAAGTTCAACGTTCCGATCGTGGGGGGACACACACACCCTGATTGTCAATACCATGCCATCGATATCTCCATTATAGGCTCGGTTCCCAGAGCGGATTTGATCAGGAGCGATACGGCACAGGCCGGAGACGATATAGTTTTCGTTATGGATCTGGAAGGATTCTTCCCGCCGAATCTGAAGTATGCATGGGATACGACATCCAAGAAAGATGACAAGATAGTCCAGGATCAGATGTCGGCGATGTGCGTGATAGCATCAAGGCACCTGTGTCATGCGGCCAAAGATATGAGCAATCCCGGCTGCATCGGAACAATCGGCATGCTACTGGAATCTTCCGGAAAAGGGGGATGGATCGATCTGGATCTCATTCCGATCCCAGAAGGTGTGGATTTCATCCAATGGATTTTGGCATATCAGGGATGCGGATTCGTCTTTGCATGTCCGCGTCAAAATTCCAAAGAGATAATCGAACTGTTCAAGAGTGTCGGGTGCGAAGGTGCCGTTGTGGGCACGGTCGACGAAGGTCCGATCCTTTCTCTCAGATCGGGAGGTCGGGAAAAAGTACTGTTCGACTTCGGCAAGGAGATAATCACGGGGTGTAATCCCAGGATCGCAGAGAAAGGCGTTAGGCCACAAGGGTAGACGTAATTTCCACCGCAAGTGATTCACATCGCTTCTCGACCCCGCTTCCCTGCGAGCGTCAGTAGTTCAAGGTAAGGCTGCTCCCGTCAGGGCCTGACCCGTTCTCCTCGATTGGTGCATCCTTGACGACCCTCCGGTCGTCTCAGGTGCAGACGCCGACCCCGCAAGACAGGATCTCATAGTTACTTTGTGGGCTTGTGGCTTCCATGAACGCCGTCCCCTGCTGTCACCTCCGCGTATTGACGGTTTCGGTATACAAGGATACGCCAAACATCCCGGTCTAGCCTAACGGATACCTCTAAGCATGTTGCATATTTAATTTCTTGTGAAAATTCAGTGCTGAAATGTCTTTTTGTGTAAAAACAATGTACAAAATTTTTGCTGGATACTTCGCCCATACAATGGTTTATATATTGTTTTTGGGATGTGGTTGAAACCGTGCTAAGTGTTAGCATGTTACAATGAGATGATTTGATGTTCGGTATTGATGACCCATGGATCTGGGGAGGTTACTTGGCCTGTTTTGCAACGGTCATTTTCTGTTGTGTATATGCGTGGCTGAAGAAAGACAGTGACGGTGACAAATAATGAATACGACCGTTTTCATCATCATGACCATACTGTTCCTCACGGTCACAATGTTCCTGGGGTGGTATGGGTACAGGCAGACACGAGGATCCGACGAGTTCCTTCTCGGTACAAGGAAGATCAGTCCTGTCATACTGGCCCTGTCTTACGGAGCGACTTTTCTGAGTGCATCCGCAATCGTCGGCTTCGGCGGTCAGGCGGCGAAGTACGGAATGTCGCTGGTCTGGTTGGTCTTTCTGAACCTTTTTGTGGGATTGGTCGTGGCTTTCACTATTTTCGGAAAACCTACAAGAAGACTCGGAAAAAAATTGGGGGCGTATACGTTTTCCGATCTGCTCGGAAAAAGATTCGAATCACCCTCCATCAGAACGCTGAGTGCGCTCATCATTCTGGTGGGGATGCCGATATATTGTGCGGCGGTGATGCTGGGCGGTGTAAATTTTTTGGAGGCCGTTACGGGAATCAACAGAAATATCGCACTATTGGTATTTGCGTTGATAACCGCATTGTATGTCACATATGGCGGGATAATCGCCGTCATCTACAACGACGCTCTGCAGGCCGGCGTAATGTTCATCGGAATGGCTGTGATTCTTATCTTCACGTACCTTGTTCTCGGCAATGGCAGTCTGGACATATTCGGTGTAAACTCAAATCTATCCAATCTGTGGGATGTGACGCTCTCGGGATCAGGTAAGCTTCAGGCATTGAGTGATTCGGGAATGAACGGCTGGACATCGTTCTCGACATTCGGAAGCGATGTTTGGCTGACGGTTGTGACGACATTCCTGCTCGGTGTGGGTATCGGTGCACTTGCACAGCCACAGTTGGTGGCCAGGTTCATGACCGCCTCTGATGATAGAAGTATGACGAAGTCCTTGGTCGTCGGAAGCATATTCATGCTCGTCATCGTCGGTTCGGCATACACGGTTGGTGCCTTGACCAATGTATATTTCTACAATGAGTACGGACAGGTGGCCATAGACTATGTGAGTAATGTCGATATGATAATGCCGACATTCGTGATAGAGTTGTTCTCAGGGGTGACATTCGGCGATATATTCACATCTCTGTTTGTTTTGGCCCTGTTGTGTGCATCTATCTCGACGATGAGTGCATTGTTGCATACCATGGGCGTCTCCGGGGGATACGACCTGTGGTCGCAGATACAAACGAGACGCGGAAAGATCAGGTCCGGTACGGATGTCCATTCTCTGAAAGCGGATCGTACCATGACGTTGGTAATGACGTTTGTCGTCGTTGTGGTGGCGTTCTATATGCCTGAGAACATCATCGCGAAGGCAACATCCATATTCATGGGGCTGACGGCTGCGACTCTTCTACCAGCCTATGCGTATTGTCTATTCTGTAAAGGAAAGCCGAATGTGAACGGTGCGAGACTGAGTATCATCGTCGGATCGGTATCATGGGCATTTTGGGCATTCTTCGTCAACGGCGGAATTGCCAACATGATAGGATTATGTCATGTGATCTTCGGTGTCAACACATTGCTCGCAGGTCCACTGACGTTCGTAGACCCTCTGATAATAGGATTGCCTCTGTCGGTCATCGCGCTGATAATAGGATGTATGATCAAACCGAGTTGCTCTGGATCAGCCGGAGAGATGCTTACAAAAGGCGTATCGGAGCACAGTGACTGATAGCAAGGCGCCGTGGCGGGGCGTATGACCCCGCCATTACACAACGGCAGATGGTCTGTCCGCGTTCACGCTACCTCAGTCATAGTTTCTGTTATCGGTTACGTGTTTCGCCTTCCCTTCGAATCTCTCCAGGGTTCCTGGCAGTACAAGTTTCACTTCCGCTTTGATGTTCAGTATCTCTTTCAATCTCACATCTAGTCTCTTTGCCATCTTCGACAATTCGATCATATCGTCGGTAATGGATTCTTCGTTAAGCTCGACCTCCACCCTCAGGTTGTCCATGTAGTTTACGTTGCTGAGGGTAAGATGATAGAACGGGCTGAGGAAAGGCATTTCGCCTATGACGGACTCTATCTGAGATGGGAAGACATTGATGCCCCTGACGACCATCATGTCGTCCGTCCTGCCAGAGAGTCTCTGCAAGCGCGGATGCGTTCTCCCGCAGGGACATTTTTCCCAGCTAAGGCTCGAGATATCTCCGATCCTATATCGAATAAGCGGAAAGGCCTCCTTCTGCAGCATGGTGACCACAAGTTCTCCGCGTTCCCCCTCCTTACAAGGATTCCCTTCCTCATCCAATATCTCCATCAAACAGAGGTCCGCCCAGACATGGGCACCCTTCTGTTCGCTGCATTCGAGGAACATCGGACCATAGAATTCGCTCGCACCATAGCAATTGTGCACATGTATGCCCGTACGGTCCTGGAGTTTCTTCCTCATGCTCTCCGACCACGGCTCCCCTCCTGCTATGGCCATTCTGACCTTTGTATCTTTACGTATATCGATCCCTTTCTGTTCGCATGTGTCCGCTATATGAAAGAGATACGATGGTGTTCCTGCAAGTGTCGTCACGGGAAGATCGATCATCAGATCTATCTGACGATTGGTGTTTCCGGTACTGGTAGGAAGAACGGTCGCGCCTATTTTCTCACCTGCGGCATGTATTCCCAGGCCTCCTGTGAACAGACCGTAACCGTGGCTGTTCTGAAGCATATCCTTTTTACCCATTCCGAAGGAGGTCATTCCCCTTGCCAAGGATTCCGACCAATTTTCCAGGTCGTTGTGCGTGTAGCCAACGACCGTCGGTTTTCCGGTCGTGCCGGATGAGACATGCACTCTGACGATCTCATCATAGGGCCTCATGAAGAGTTTATCGGGATAATTGTCCCTCAGATCCGTTTTCTTCATGAAAGGAAGTTTTCGTATGTCGTCCAATGTCCTGATG
>JBAYAO010000020.1:0-17912 GCA_041669745.1 Candidatus Methanomethylophilaceae archaeon
GTGGTGCTTGCGGGAGAGTTGCTGAAACAGTCCGAGGCACTCATCGATTCCAACATCCATCCAACTGTCATCACCAACGGATTCAAACTTGCCGCAGCAAAGGCCGTCGAGGTTCTGAATAACATCGCAGTGGATGTCAGCAACGATGAGATGCTGAAGAAGGTTGCCATGACCGCAATGACCGGAAAATCGATCGGCGGAGAGGAGGACCATCTCGCAGACATCATCGTAAAGGCCGCAAGGACCGTTCAGGAGGGTAAGAGGGTCGACACATCCAACGTAAGATTGGAGAAGAAGGCCGGCGGCGTCATCAACGACTCTTACATGATCCAGGGACTCGTCATCGACAAGCAGAGGGTCCATCCGCGCATGCCCAAGATGATCAAGAACGCGAAGATCGCATTATTCACCACCCAGATGGAGAACAAGAAAACAGAGGTCGACGCACAGATCAGCATCACCGACCCATCGTCGATGCAGTCTTTCCTTTCACAGGAAGAGGTGCTCCTCAAAAAAATGGTCGACAGATGCAAAGAGGTCGGAGCGAACGTCGTCTTCTGTCAGAAAGGTGTCGATGACCTTGTTCAGCATTACATGGCGAAGCAGGGGATATTCTGCTGCAGACGGTTGAAACAGTCCGATATGGAAGCCATCGCAAAGGCGACCGGCGCGAACCTCATCGGCGAGATACTCGAGGTACAGCCTAGCGATCTCGGAACCGCAGATGTCGTGGAAGAGAAGGAAGTGGGTCAGGACTCGATGACATTCATCACAGGATGCAAGAACCCCAAGGCGGTTTCGATCGTCATCAGAGGCGGAACGGAGCATGTCATGGACGAAGTCGACAGAGCCATGACCGACGGCATACGCGTAGTCGGAGTCGCAATCGAAGACGGAAAAGTCGTCGCAGGCGCAGGTGCGCCCGAAATAGAACTTGAATTGAGACTTGCGGAATATGCCGCAACGATCGGCGGCAGAGAACAGCTTGCAATCGAGGCGTTCTCCAAGGCGATGGAAGTTATTCCATGGACCATTGCCGAAAACGCAGGTATCGACTCGATCGACGCCATCATCAAACTGAAGAACGCACACGAGAAGCAGAAGAACGGAAAATACTTCGGACTTGACTTGGACACCGGAGAAGCGGCAGATATGCTCAAGAAGAACGTCATAGAGCCCCTCAGGGTCAAGGTACAGGCAATCAACTCGGCAGCAGAAGTCGCCAACATGATCCTCAGGATCGACGATGTCATCGCTTCGCGCAGAGCCCCTCCGACAAACCCCATGGGCGACCCTAATATGGGCGGACCCGGAATGAGTGGCATTGGCGGAATGATGTAAGAACAAAAACACCAATCGTGGGGCACAGTCCCCACATTTCATTTTTAGAAAATTAGCACATCCGTTGCTATCAATCTGTTCCTGCGCAGAAAACATATGGAACATATTGACTGACGTTTGTCAGACAAATATAAATAATGAGATCGTCGATGCTATTCCGGGATGAATGATAAGCGGAAGATGCGCGCCGCACTCTACACGAGAGTTTCCACTGAAGAGCAGGCTAACGAGGGCTTTTCTCTGGATGCTCAGATGAGGCGTTTGGAATCGTATTGCGAATTCGAAGGCTGGCAAATAGCCGGCAAATACAGGGAGCAAGGCGAATCCGGACGGAATACCGATCGTCCCGAATACCAGCGCATGATGCAGAACAAGGAAGACTGGGATGTGATCCTTGTCCTGAAAATGGATAGGATACACAGGAACAGTGTGAACTTCGCCAAGATGATGAGTGAACTTGACGATCTCGATAAGGACTTCTGTTCTGTGCAAGAACAGTTCGATACCAGTAATGCGATGGGAAGATTCGTTAGAGACGTGATGCAACGCATTGCCCAGTTGGAGAGCGAACAAATAGGTGAAAGGGTGAGATTTGGCATGGAACGAAAAGCGAGATTTGGAGTGGGGTTTCTCGGTTCGGGACATCCCTACGGCTACACATACAGCCATGGAAAATTAGAGGTCGTTAAAGAAGAGATGTACACGGTCAGGGCAATATACAACATGTACCGCAAAGGCAGTACGATGGAGAATATAGCGGATTACCTGAACGATGCGTTCATTCCAGCAAAGAAAGGAGGCAAGTGGAACAAACAATCGGTTTGTAACATCTTACACAATCCCCTCTACGCAGGATATATCGAGTGGGACGGAATCATCAAACAGGGTGATCACTGCGCCATTATCGACAGGGAGACTTACGAATCCATAAACGGATGTATCTCTACCGTCTGATCCTGAAAACCAACGTGTGCCGTTTAGGGATAACAGCACACGCGAAACTTTAACATCGCTCAAAGCCATTATCTTACAGAATGATCGATAAGAAACGTGCTGCGTTATATGCCCGTGTCTCCACTGAGGAGCAGGCAAAGGAAGGATTTTCTCTGGATGCGCAAATCGAGAGTATGAGGAAATATTGCGATATCCAGGACCTTGTCGTTGCCGAAGAATACATCGATGATGGGTACTCCGGAAAAAACACCAAACGCAAATCGTATCAGAGAATGTTCAGTCCCGCTGAGAGGAAAAAGTGGGACGTCCTCGTAGTGTTGAAGATGGATAGGATCCACAGGAACAGCAAAAACTTCATGATGATGATGGAGGACCTGAATAAACACGGTCAGAGTTTTATCTCCACATACGATAAAATCGATACGAATTCTGCTACCGGACGATTCGTGATGGATATGATACAGCGCATAGCACAATTGGAGAGCGAGCAGATCGGTGAAAGGACATATATGGGCATGAAAGAAAAGGCGATATCAGGCAAAGGTGTTCTGGGATTCAATCCGCCATTTGGCTATGCTCTCGAAGACGGCAAACTTGCAGGAATAGATGACGAACTCGAGATCGTGACAAGAATGTTCGATAACTATCTGAACGATATGACAATGGATGAAATCGCATACGGTCTGAACAGAGAAGGTACGCTCACTAGAAGAGGAAATCCATGGAACAAGTTCAATGTAAGGACAATTCTTCATAATCCTGTATATGCTGGCTACATGCGATGGGATGGGATACTCCAAACGCACGAGGCTCAGATCGCGATAAGCCCAGCGATTTTCAATCATGTTCAGGATATGATTTCCGAGAGAATACGAGATCCGTCGAAAAAATACGTTTTACACATTACAATTGACAATAGTTAAGCACTGTTTTATACACTCATATATAATACTTGTTAAAAATTTATTATAGGCTGGATACATGAAAAAAGCATAGCCAGTGCTATTTATAACGACATTGGTTTGTAAGTTTTATGAGATAAAATATACCGCTGCATTTATATACTTTATAAAGCGAACACAGTACGTTAAGCATCTGGACTGATGCTAACAATCGGAGGAAATAATATGTCTGAAACAACACGTATTGACCCTACAGCGATGGGACTGTTATTCATCGGTTTCATCTTGTTTGTAGTGGGCATATTCGGAATAGATATGTCGAACAAAATCGACACGATGTACATCGGAGGCGGTGTCTTTGCAGTGGCCTTGTTTGGCGCATTCGCACTGACATTCGTTGCGGTGTATGCATATAAGGCAGGAAGCAGCTTCGGTGCAACCGTCTTCGGATGGGTTGCAGTCTCGATGTTCCTCTTGGCAGCGCTGGGCAGAATCTTCGATAACACGTTCTCGATTGATCTTTCAGAGGCATGGTTCCTGTGGATCATTGTCGGTATCTTCTACCTCATCTTCACAGCCTGGTCTCTACTTGCCAAGGCACCAAAGCTCCTTGCAGGCGTTCTCTTCTTTGTGGCACTTGTGTTCATGATCTTCGGACTCGCCCTGTACAGTGGCACCACCGCTGATAACTCTGAGACCTACTTCCTGATAGGAGGTATCTGCTCGCTGATCGGATTCATCCTTTCAACCTATCTCGGATTCGCACTCACCGGCGCAACAAAGATGCCGGTCGCATAAGCGCACTTCGATACAGGTGGGCTTAAACCTTTTACTTTCTTTCCATATTTTTGTTTGTTGGAACTTGTTCTCATCTCTATCTTAAATGTCGATATATTGAGTTTTACGTAAAGAATTTAAACTATGTTTTGTTAATGACAACGATGACCTCCAAAGAGGAGAAGAGAACGAAACTAATAGCGGTGCTGGTTGTCCTGCTCTTTATTGGTACTGCAGTGATTGTTGCAATATCTAGCCTTTATGACTGAGATTAATGAAAAATCTATGATTCTCCTGAATTTGTGATTGTCGGAATTAATTAAGCTTTAACATTTACTACATATACTAATTGCATACTGATGAATTTCTCACCCCATATCCGATATAGAACGTTTCTCCTTCCTCTTCAAAGATATAGCAGTTTATCCTCACATTTCATAGGATCTGCGATGATATTATGCAATGTTGATATAAGATTGAATACAACCTAGAATTCTTTTTCAAGTCTGTTCACATTCAATAACGACTTCTTCGCTGAAAAATTGAACGAGCCAAAAACATTATGAATTTCTGAGGTTGATCATTAAAAAAATTAACAGTGTTATTTTTATTATCTGATTAACATTGTTAATACGTCATCAAAGGTATAATGATATTAATTTAGTAAATAGCTTAACAAGATTTAATAATATATTGTACTCAATAAATATGACATTTTGCGCAAATTCTTAAGATTCTGCTCTTTTTGTGTAGTATTTTTGTATTACACTCTGTTCTCTTTTGAAATATGTCTTTGGATTTGATATAATGGTCTTTTATCGCCATTTCTCCCCCTTTTTTACCAATATCTAGTAATTTTAAGTTGATATTCGGGGTACCGTCGTGGACAAAATTTGAGATCACCGAAGAAAAAATGATGATAATTCCATAAAAATGGCCAAAAACACTCGATTATCTTCATTATATGTTGATAATAAAAAATAATTAAATTGATTAAGTTATCAGCTTAATTAGTATCACAGCAGAAGGACTTGTACATAACGCTGTTAATATTAACATCGTTTACGATTCTTTACAAAAAATAATTTTGTAATGGCTTTTGCTTTTATTAACACTGTTAATATTTTTACAGAATGAAATACTTTATTTATTTAGTTGATACCTTTATATGCATTATTTTTATTCGATAATCAAAAGTGAGATAAAAATCAAAAAATACCTTACCATGATAGTCAATATATCCATAATCATTGATATGCTGCGAAACGAGGACAAAACATGATATACGGAGCTCTGATCATCTTTGTTCTCACATATGTTTTGATAGCACTGCATAGATTGCCCGGCATCGAATTCAAAAGATCCACCGCCGCAATATTCGGTGCAGCGTTGATGGTGCTTTTTGGTATTGTTCCTTTATCAGACGCATTTGCATCCATAGATTTTGAAGTTCTGTTCCTTCTACTTGGTATGATGACCTTTGTTTCAGGACTGGAGTATTGTGGTCTATTCAAAATCATCGCAGACTACCTTATAGAACATTCTGGATCAAAAATAAGACTTCTAGCCATGATTATGGGCATCACCTCATTGCTGTCCGCTATCGCGTTAAATGATGCCGTAGTGTTGATGTTCACTCCGATTGTGATAAGGTGTTGTTCAAAAATAAAAACCAATCCGATCCCGTATCTGGTCGGAATGATGATGTCTGCAAATATAGGTAGCATGGCCACTGCCGTTGGAAATCCACAGAATGCATTCATAGCAACTACGGCTGATATCAATTTTTTAGAATTTTCATTATATCTGATTCCCGTTGCAATGATATGTTTACCAGTTACATTCCTTCTTATTTGGTACCTTTACAGAAAAGACCTGTACAGATCATTTGATCGTAGTATAGACGATGGTGATATGGATCACGAAGTTGACCACCTCAGACTGAAGATAATGATCGTGACTATGATATCGATGATATTCGGTTTTTCCCTGTCAGGATTCCTTGATATAAAGACCTATGAGATAGCACTGATCGCTGGGGCCGTTTCTTTAATCATAGTGGCATCCAAATCAACCAATGATATGAGATGGATCGTGGAGCGTATAGACTGGAGTGTACTGGTGTTTTTTATCGGACTCTTTGTTCTTATTTCAGGAGTGGTCGAATCCGGATTGATCTATGATATTGCCGATCTTTTTCCAGGTTTCGGAAAAGGTGAAACACCTACGATGTTGGGTCTTTCCGTGTTCACGGCAATTTTATCCAATCTATTCAGTAATGTTCCGGCTGTGATGCTCATCACCGAAATGATGCCCGTTGATGATCTTTCATTTTGGCTTATTCTCGCAGCTTCTTCCACATTGGCTGGAAATGCAACACTGATCGGTTCTGCAGCAAATATCATCGTGACAGAAAACTCCGAAAGATATGGTGTGAAATTCAATTTCTTTAAGTTTATGGCCATAGGCACTTTTGTCACAGTTGTAACCATTCTCATTGGAGTTTCAATGATAAGTCTTATGTTTTAGTTAATACGTTATTAATTTAACCATTAACTGAATTGCATTTATTATTATAATGATTAAGACCCTTGGGGTCCAAACATAACTCCCGACTTCTAAAAATGTTATGAGCGCTATATTTCGACTAATCTTTGATTTTTCTAAGTCTTTTTTTATTACAATCGTCGGAAAATAACATATTAGCTACATGAACTCTTCTAACGTTATGGATTGTTTTCTCGGAACAAAGAAAGTAAAAAAAACTGCATCTGGCAATATAAAAACAGATAATCGAGAAAGAGTTTAAGTAGAGACTTATTGATATTAATCGCCATGAAGTTACTAGGGTCCAGCAGAGTGGACGATTTTTATAAAGTCGTGCTGGGAAAGGATGTGGCCAAATCCCTGAATGTAAAACCCGAGGACAGCGTTCTTTTTTACTATTCAGACGGCGAAGTCATGCTCTGTAAAACGGAAGGTGCACAACTCAACGAGTATTCTAACACGATTCATTCTTTCAATAAGACAGAAAGGAGCCGTAACACCATACTTGTCCTCGGAACTCTTCTGATTGTATTCTTGGCACTGATCATATCTATGATCGTACTTGTTGAATTGTTTGATTATAAATTACAGAAAACCTCACTGGAGATCATCCTCTATGTCGGATTTGGCTCCATATTTGTCGTGACCGTACTCTTGCTTCAGGCTTGTCTCACTGGACTTTCCGTTACCAATGAGAGTAGCGGCAGACTAAAATTGTGGAAAAGAGGACCGTATGACAATAACCGTGTATTCGGGTTATCGAAACTCACGACGAATGGCGAAATAATCAGCGGAACACTCTATGTCAATTCATTGTTTGGAAGAGTCCCGGAGACGATTACTGCTAAGATAATATCCGTCGATGACACAGATATAGAAGTCCTTAACAAACGCATAAAAACAAATGGCAACCGATCCAGCTATAAGCTCAGAGCTCCCGTTTCGGATGAAATAGCATCCGGTAAACTCTCGATAACGGCTACATACGAATATGGAGACAAGAGTATCGAAGCACGTATAACTTACGTTATATCCGATGACACATCCAAAGGGTCTGTCATAAAGGTGAAGGAGTCCGATCTGGAGACGAAACTGTCATTCGGCGACGATTTTCAGAAGACTGTCTTCGATGAATCCCTATTCGATCCAGACGATGAGGAAGAATGATTTTGCCAATCCATCAGACCAGACGATTTATTGTGAGGAAGAGAACAGATGGAAGAAAAAACACCTATTAGCTCATCGAATATAATCTTGTACGGACCACCTGGCACAGGTAAGACATACAATACGGTCAATTACGCCGTCTCTATTATCGAAGGCCGCACACTTGAAGATGTTAGAAAGAGTGGATATGACGTCGCTCTCAAGAAGTATAATAAATACACAGCACTAGGTCGTATCGGTTTCGTAACTTTTCACCAATCACTCGGGTACGAAGATTTCATCGAAGGAATCAAACCGGTTGTCGAAGAAGACGGTGCGTCGTCAGGCTCTATAAAATATCTTCCATCTGCAGGTCTTTTCTACGATTTTTGCAGAAAAGCCGAATCGCCCCGATCTATATCTGGTATCGGCCCAAAAGGATGCGAATCAATAAGCAGATATCCGATGATATGGATAGTCAATCTGGGTGGCTTTAGGGAAAATGATCTGCGTAAAAGTTGTCTGGATGGAGGATATATCAGAATAGGATGGCCAGAGTACGGTCCTCTCATAGATGATACGACTGATTTTGATCTTCACGGCGGAAAAGAACCGCTGAAGGATTTCACAGAAAAGATGCAATTGGGTGACATAATACTGTCCTCCTTTGATGTGGACCTGATAGATGCCGTCGGCGTTGTAAAAGGCGATTGTGAATGGGATGACTCATTCGATGATGGATTTAATAGGAAAAGAGCAGTCGAATGGATTCGTATTTTCGACGAACCTGTGGATATTCATAGCCTCAAAGCTACAAGAAAGGAGCAGATGAGTGCCGTCGCGCATCTTAAGAACATCACGGTGAACGAGATCATGTCTTTTGTAGAGACCCCTGATCCAAAGGGTATCAGGGATACCGGGAATTGTGTCTTTATAATCGACGAGATAAACAGAGGGAACATCTCACGTATATTCGGTGAATTGATTACACTTCTGGAACCCACAAGACGAAAGGGCCTTCCAGAATGTTTGGATGTTTTTCTCCCTCACATGAAGGAGAATTTCAGCATACCCAGCAACGTATTTGTTTTGGGAACGATGAACACTGCGGATAAATCACTCGCAAGTCTCGACACCGCATTGCGCAGAAGATTCGAATTCATCGAGATGATGCCGGACCCGTCGGTTGTGAACAGAAGATTCGGTGATGTGGATCTGTCGCTCTTGTTGCGTACGATCAACAAACGCATCGAATTGCTTTATGACAGAGAACACACCGTGGGACATGCATACTTTATCGGCATAAGATCGATGGGTGACCTTGCGGAGTGTTTTAAGAAAAAGATCATACCGCTCCTTCAGGAATATTTTTTCGACGATTATGAAAAGATGTGCTGGGTTCTTGGAAAGAGCAGCAATCCCAGAGAATGTGTTTTCATAAGGAAAGCAAAGAGAACCGATTTTCAAAATGTATTCGACCTTCCGGATGTCTATGAAATATTAGATGATGATGTCATTTTCATGGATCCAGAATCATATATCGGCATCTACAATTCGAGAAAGATATGAACCGACAGATAATAATCAATGAATTCGAACCCATAATGAGGAACACATGTCATAATCTCGATAATGACGATGAAGATCTCACAAAAGAAGAATTCGATATGCTGGAGGACCTGATAGGTGTTATCGACGGAGATGACCGAGATAAAGATCTCCTGAGAACCTACAAGTCCTCAATTTATGGAAGAACGATAGTTGCATGCAATTGTATAGGAACAATATCATTCAGAAATGAAAGAACGCTTGATATTCTTCCGAAATTCAGTGACTTTTCAAGCGATTCTAACAGATCCAAGGAAATGATCATGAAGATCCTGTATGATGTATTCGATATCCCGTTCAAAGGATATACGGAATCCAATCGCAGCGGATCTGAAATGAATATGTTCGAGTTCTTTGTTGCACTGTTCATCAACGAAGTGACAAAATCGATAAATTGCGGTATGAGATCATCGTATATACTGCAACAGAGCAATGAGAAATTCTTCAAAGGAAGAATATTATTTTCAGAACACATACGGGAAAACTATCTGCATCAGGAACGTGTTTTCATAGAATATGAAACGTTCTCTCCCAATAGACCCGAGAATAGACTTCTAAAGACAACACTGGAACTTCTTTTAAAGAGAACAACCAATGGAAGGAACAAGAAGAATATCAAGGTGCTCTTGTCACATTTTGAAAGCGTCGAAACATCGCCTGATATAGACCGTGATATGGACAAATGTATCCTTGACAGGAATATGGTTAATTATGTGAAACCCCTCATATGGTGCAAGATCTTCCTAAAGGATCTGGGTTTTTCATTGTCATCAGGCAATAGCTTGAATTATGCCCTGCTTATCCGTCTTGATAATCTCTATGAAGCATACGTCGCAAAAATGCTCAACAGAAATCAAAAAGAAGGTCACGGAACCTTTTCTCATAGCTATTCGTCAAAGATTTATTCAAATAATTCTGACGCCGCGATACTGATCGATATCGGTTGGAGGTTCTTCAACAATCATAAACAGGCGTTTGTAACAGATATAGATGAACTTTTTAATGATTCGTCCGGACTGGGCGTAAAACCTGAACATAATATTGACGAACTTTCATCAGAATTCGACATATTCAGACGTACACCCCCCTACAATAGGATCAAGACCATTGCTGAGAATTACATCAAAGGGTTCATGTAGAATCATAAAAGGCCATTTGTAAAAAGTCCTATCATTATCATCGATATCGAAAACAATATCGATCCCGTTGTCAACGTCAACAGGGCAAACTCCATGTTGTTTCTTCCAGAGAATGAGAGCTGGTTCATCGTTTTGATCATATTTATCGATTCATAGACCGCCTCGTCGCTCACCGCTTCACGCACCGTACGCCACATTATAGGTGCAAGTGATGAGGCGCGCAGGAATTTTACAAGAGAACTCGTTGAAAATATTGTCGCAGCGATAACGAGAAGAACACCAGCTAGACGTGCCATTATGGCTATGCTCTTATACGATGCGGATAACGTTTGGAAATCGAAACCGAAAAACAACATTACGATCAGTACGATCATGCTGGTACTCAGAATAATTGCAGAAATGAGTGTATTGTTCTTGGTTTCGCTACTCATCTGACCTGCAAGCTCTTTTGAGATTGAGAGGATCTCTTCATTCGTTGCATCCGATAGAAACCAACCGTATTTCTTACTGAATTTGGAAATTCCCTTTGCACTAGACATGGACTCCTCTCATCCTTGTAACATCTTATTGTTATTTAATTCGTTATCCGCTTCAAATGACGACCATTTTGACATCTGTATACTTATCGGGCTTTTCCCCTACCTCCCATCCTTCAGACGTGGTTTCACAGTAGTAATAGTCAACGCCGTCGTACCTGTTCTTTACCCCTGTACCGTTTTCCAATCCTATACCTACAGCCATATGCCCGGGGAAAATCATCAACGCGACATCATACCCCATTGCTTTCATTATGGATGCATAGAGGATGGATGTATCCTCACAATCGCCACATTTATCGAACAACGTCTCATATGGGAGCTTCCAGTACTCTGTATAACCTGTAGTGGTCTCGTCCGCAATGTATTCTATTTTTTGCACGAAGTCCAATACGAAATTTGCACGTTGCTGCTGTGTCATACCTATAGATTTTCTTTCCAGGAACGACGTTAGATCGACGATGTCATCATCCGTATATGTAACGAACCCGGTCGTGTTTTCGTTCGTGGTGAGCCTCCTCTCTTCGATAGACTTTGAATTGTATATCTCCTCGTACTTTTCAAACGTTGTTGACCATATGACACCGTAGTCGCTTGTTCCGTATTCCCAAACAAATAAACGTTTCACTTCCCCGTTGATCCTGTACGATTGAGTGAATGTCTGAGTATCGTTTTTCATAACACCTTGATAATAGCCAGGCTCTTCAAAGGTATACTCAACATCTGCACCCTCCAGGACGGCAACGACCTTTCTTGTGTAAACATTGGTTATTGTCCAAATCTCATGACCGTCCACATAATTGCTGGGCGTATGAAATGTCCTATCGCCATCGAACTCATCGATCGAGATCACGTAAAGCTGGACATCCTCCTTTAAATCGGTAATGCTGTATGTTTCTTCAGACGATACCTTGTTACCGTCTTTATCGAACCATCCGTATATGACGTCACCAGCAATCGGCGTTGCCTTCAATATCACCGAAGAACCTTCGGAATAGTCCCCGGTACCGGTACATCCTATGATGTCGTCGTCATAGTTCACTGAAACGGCATAAAGAGGATCACCCGTTTCCTGCTGATCATTGACATTGACCAACACAGTGCCTATGAGTCCGCATATGACCAGTATCCCGACTATTATGATCGCCGGAACGACTCTAGAGCTGTCCATCTTATTCTCACCGGCCCTATAGGTTGGAGAGATAGAAATGTTTATGGTCTGCGCAGAATGAATAGCACCGCGCCACCCACCATTGCAAGCATCAATCCTATGAATGTCAGAGCCATACCAGCATCCATAGTTTTGTATTCGAACACGGGATAGAGTTCCATATCGCCGGTAACATACACGAGATCATTGGTTGAGTACATATCACCAGTACCGTCGGCCTTTGTGTTCCAGCCTTTGAAAACGTATCCATCCATGGTCGGCTCTACGATGTCAGATATGGATGAGACGTTCCCATATGTGATATTCATTACTTCGCCGGTATCATCACCCAATACCAATATGACCTCATATTCATTCGGAACCCATTGTGCGTACAGTGTTATGGAACCTTCTTCGGTGACACTCTCCACAACCTCTCCGTTTCCATATGCCTTTCCAGTACCGTCGGCCTTGACATTCCATCCTCCGAAAGTGTATCCTTCCCTTTCAAATTGATTGACCGAAAGTGTTTTGGATTCACCCGAATTCATGACCAGATCGTTCATGCCGCCGGTCTTCTCCGTACAATTGGCATCGAATTTCACAACATAGCTTTTGGCAGTCCAGACGACAGATGCGTTCAGTGTGTTACCGGATGCATTGAGCCACTTACCATCCGAATCCGTGAAACCTGCCACCGAGGGGATCAGTTCACCATCGGATGTCAGAACTTTCACGTTCGATATGTAATACCCGCTTATGGTATACCCGGATTTCTCGGGTGATTCCACAGTCGCTAACGATGAACCGTACGTCACCGATATCGTTCCGTTGGTCACCTTGGAACCGTCGTATATGGTCAATGTATAATCGTCTGCAACCCATTCGATGGTGAGTGTCGGTTTATTCGTCACGCCGACCATTGAATATTTCCAGTTGCCTATCTTGTCGGTGTATACACCGACATTGGACAACAGCTCTCCGTCTGAATCGATCAACTGCTTACCGTCGACGAGATACGCGGATACATGATATCCTGTCTTCAATGGGATCGTGTTCACGGTCGTGATCCTGGATCCCAATTGCACCGTAACTGCGGATGATGTCCCCTGGACGGATAACTGCCAACTCTCGCCACTCCACTGTGCAACGAGAACCACATCGGTGACCGTTCTGATCGACTCTCCGCTGTCGCCTTCCTTCTTGTAGACATTTCCTGATTCTTCTGATTTCCACGAACTGAATGAATAACCGTCAAATGTGAACAGATTGTATTTCAATTCTGTATCCAGACCGGAAACGACATATTGAACGACATCTTCCGTACTCCCCGTATCCGAGCTGCCGTTGGAGTCGTAGGTGATTGCTGCGAAGTGAACGGCAGCCGTGCATGTGTTGTAGTTTTTATTGAACAGGATCTCGACATTCGTGTCTGTATCGACGAAATATTCTTCACTCACAATATATACAGTGTACTCCTCCTCTGTGTCCAACAGGAGATCCCCCATATATGTGCCGTCAGTGTCCTCCGTGAGCTGTTGTCTCACACCGTCCGAATCCACAATGTATACCGTAACGTCGCTGAACGGTGCATAATTCGAACCGCATGTCAATGTGACGATAACGGTACGTGTATCCCATGGACCACTGAACACACCGTCATCCCCGATTGACATATTCCCGCTGAGAGCGTATCTTCCCTGCACATTGAGTGTCCCTTCGATTGTTATGGTCGTATCGGAAGGTACACGAAGTTCAGATCCCACAGGTATCGTAAGTTCATTTCCTACTGCAAGTTCAACCGCATTGGCGTTACCGTTGAGTACAAGCACGTTACCCGTCTGGAAGACAAACGGCTGTGTACTTCTCGTAGTCAATCCTCCTGCATTGAACTCGATCTTCGCTCCGGTACAGGTCTTTTCTGCATTGACGAGCACAAGTCTCGAGAGGTCTGTGAAAAAAGGCCCCAATGCTATTCTGCCCTCGTTCTTGAACGTACCGGTTATGGTCGTGTTCGCGCTATCGTCGTCCACATAGACGGCAGTCGAATTTGCCGGTACATCTACACTGTCCATGTTTATGGACACGGTTGCCGTTCCGTCGACGTATATCGCAGTTGCGGAATCAGTGGTAACGCCATCATTCTGGATCACCATCATCGACGCCACAGATATACTTCCGCCGGTAATTTTGATCGCCTTTTGATCTGCAGCAGATGTGTACAGCTTGATCACGCCACTGCCCGTTATATCCCCGGATACGGTCATACGCTCTTCGGAAGCGCACATGAGCTCGATTTTCCCAGCAACATCCAATTCCCCTCTGACATCCAATGTATGTGTCGACGGGATCGTAAGTTTAGCACCTGGATCTATTCTCAAAGTGACCCCACTTTTGATAACGTACGATGTCTCGGTACCGGATATTGAATAATCCGCACCTATCACAAGAGTATCGCCGCTGGATGCAGCATTCAACTTGACCAGAAGATCATCTGTACCAACATCCGTAACCGTGCCATCAGCATCGGAAACATCGGTTGCGATCACTGACAGGGAGGATAGAACCAGACATGAGAGCAACGACAATGTCAAAATGACCAAGAGCATCTTCTTCATCTGAATCACCTTTCCCTGCGGGCGAACAGAATACCGACAATGAAGATCGCAGCCACCAAACCGAAACCGATGAACATCGATGAGTAGGAAACCTCGTCGTATGTAAGCACTATGACCGTTGATCCGTCATCACTTACAACAGTATCGGAATAGTCCCAACCGGCCGAAGAATATCCTGATTTGGAAACAGACACATCGTTCCAGTCGTTGAGTATATCGGAAGTATCAACTCCTTTTTCGACCGTTGTGTAATACGTTCCGTCATCGGCCTTATGCCATCCGGACGGTATCTTGCTCGGGGTGCCTCCGTTCAGATCGATACTTACGGTAGTGACGCTCTCCGTATCCTTCCATACGGCGTACAGCGTCACCACTCCCTCATCGTCGGTCATTCTGACCATGGTTGAAGAAAACTTCGCGGGGAAACTGTACCTGGATGTTGCATCCGGCGATGTCGCCCACCCCACGAAGGTCTGACCGCCGTTCTCGGTCACACCCGGCGTAGCGACCGTGAAATCCTCGTTCAAGACGTACGTCTCATCCTCCGGAGCATCCAACGGAACGCCGTTCATGTTGTAGACGACGGTGTATGTTATCTCCTCCCACTCCGCAACAAGGTTCACAGTTCCTGTTCCGGTCGTGAGGTTTTTGAAGTATATCGTATCGACCAGCGATCCGTCCCATGGCGACCAGTTCTTTCCATCATATGATTTTTTGGATGTGTCTCCATCTATATCATCGGATTTCCATCCTTTAAACAGGTAACCGGTCTTTACCGGCGTATCGAGAGAGAATCCCTGATCGAATGTCGCGACCTTTGTCCTGTCCTCATATTCCACCGTGTAACTGTTCTCAGTCCACGAAGCATAGAACAGCGTCACATTCCCATTCGTACTGCCACTGGTGGCCATCTCTTGTGTAAATGTTTTGACATTGTTCAACAGACTGTTTGCATTCTCATCATCCAATGACCATCCAGCGAATGAATACCCAGATATGTCTTTTACCGTAGGAAGTGTGATGGGGTCCCCCAAATGGTATTTGGTGAGAACCTGCGGTGCTTCTACTCCGACCTTGTCGACCATGAAGGAAATAGAGTACTCCGTGTATTCCCAGACTCCATACAGAGTGTACGTAAGGTTTGTGCCCGTAGAGTCGGCCATCTGTGATGTGAACTCCGTATATTCTGTAGCTACAGTGGCTTTGCTGTCCGATGACCATCCGAGGAACGTGACACCAGAATATCTGTCACTCAGGTCGGGGGTTATCATCGCATCACCCACAGAGCAGTACTTGTTGTATGATGACATGTCCGCCGTTTCACCTGACTTGTTGAGTTCGTATTTCAGAAGATAGGCTCTGTCACCCCAGACTGAGTACAGGGTTATGGTATTGTTGTTGGATGATATCAGATCTTTCATGACGTTGCTGGATGTCAGAATGATATTGTTTCCGGATGCCGAATTGGTTAGAGACCAGCCCTTGAAATCCATGTAACCTTCATTGGCGAGTGTTTTTCCGATGACTGTGGAAACATTTCCTGTTTCGACGTTCACAGTCTCGGTCATTATGCCGTAGCCTGTGTAGACGACAGTATACTCTATCGGTGACCATATCGCATACAGTCTGACCTCTCTGTTTGCATCTGCAACCGATCCGAGTCCGCCAGTGGGTTCAAAGTTGGAATTACCTGCAAAGAGAACGGTACCCTCCTCGGTTGTACTCCATCCAAGGAAGTCGTACCCTTTGAAACCAACACCTTTGTCTGAGATTTCATCGACCGTCGGGAGAACTACGACATCATCATCACTGTAACCCGACACTTTGAAGCTGGATATCCCCGCAATGAGCGTATCGGTACTGTTCATGTCATATACCATCACGTAGTCGGAGTAGAACTCCGTCCTGACAACCACACTGTATTTCCCATCTCCGATATTCGAGAATGAAGACCTTGTAAGCACGTTATCCGTGAAGAACGTTCCACTGGTTGATACGAATCTGACCGATTCGTTGGTGTTGCTCACGGTACCGATGGTTAACGGGAAACGACTGTTATAGTATGTTACAAAATCCTCGTAGGTCAGTACCATGGTGTATCCTTGGCCATTGGCTGTGGTTGTCGTTATGAGTCTGGTGACACCACTGCCCGTAAGACTGCAGTGCCCCTCACTCCATACGATCACAACATTAGTATAATCCACAAAATCTCCTGATTGGAAGTTTATCGTGTACGTGTCAGGGATCCATCCTGCGTATATATTCACATTACGTGCTATCTTCGTACAGAAATCGTATTCCACCGTGCAAGCTGAGTTTGAGTACCATTTGTCGAATGTATTGCCTTCCTTCACAGGATCGATTAACGGTTCGGAAACCGTATCTCCTTCTTTCACACTAAGTGGAGATCCGAATGTTCCGTCTGAGATCGATCCGCTGTTGTAGAACGTCACAGTGTATCTGTTGAATTCGTAATTTACACATATCACCGTATCGTTCACGACTACGAACTCAGTACCGGTTATCTTCTCCATCTGTCCGCCACTGATGACTTCGTACCATGATTCCACATATTTGCCGGTCTTGAAATCACTGTCTATGTCCAGGTCGTCCACACTCGGGATGTAATAGGTACCGCCAGCCGATACGATACTGCTTCTCCCAGCATCTGTCAGCGCCCCTTTTTCGAACGTATAGTATACTGTCACCGTGAAATCTGTATCGACCATGTTCGTATACTGATCCATCGTGGCGTAAGTGGTCTTGAGAAGACAGATTATGGTGGTTGTGGCACCATCCCATTTCACACCGACATCCACTGGATTGGTGGATGTTCCGAATCCAAAGCATTGGGTACCGAATGTTCCGGCAGACACTGTAACGGGAATCTCGAGGATCAGTGTCTTCACACCATAGCAATCCGCGAACGCATAGCCGCCGATCGAAGTGACTGCAGAGGGGATCTCTACACTCTTCAGCTGTTTGCAGTCTCTGAATGAACTTGCACCGATGGACGTGAGACTCTGTGGCAAGTCTATCGATTTGGCCGCACATCCGTAGAATGCATAATCGCTTATCGTCCTTAGCCCGGTGCCAAACGTGATATTCTTCAAACTGCTGCACCCATAGAACGCGTAATTCCCTATCGACGACATTCCGTTTGGCACGGAAACATTGTTCAACGATGAACATGA
>JBAYAO010000021.1:0-17778 GCA_041669745.1 Candidatus Methanomethylophilaceae archaeon
GGATCGGCGGCGATATTCTTTTCCATCGCCTCCTCTTCCTTGGAGTATATGCTCGCAAGCAGTTCATCGTCCACACCTTTTGGCCTGAAAACGTGACGGGAGTAGAAGGTCTGTCCGATGAACAGATAGAGGACGAAACCGATCAGGGGTAAGAACCAGAACACCAATGTCCATACCAATATGCTCTTCGGATCGGTTTTTTCCCAAAAAACCATCAGAATCACGAGTATGGCATTGATGAATATGATTACCCATACGAAATCGGAAACGAAGATATCAAAGTCAAACACAGATTATAATCCGACTGTCGGAATATAAAATCGTTCATGTCCTTTTTATCGATCTAGCGGGATTTCCGGCGAAAACAGCATCCGACGGTACATTCCTGGTAACGACCGAACCCGCGCCGATCACGGATCTGTCACCGATCGTGATCCCGGGAAGGATTATGGAACCCGCGCCGATCCAAACATCGTTCCCGATCTTAACTGGAAGGTGGATGCTCGCAAGATCCCTTCGTTTCAGGTGGTCTTTTGAATGTGTCACAGTGATGATCTGCACTCCGGGTGCGATCATGACGTGATCGCCGATTAAAATTTTGGTATCATCTAGGAAGGTACAACCGTAATTGATAAGCACGTCATTGCCGAGAATGATGTTTCTTCCTACATCGCAGTAAAACGGTGGAAAGATACGCAGACCGGCAGGAAGGGAACGTCCTAAAATTCTCTCAAGAAGCTCATTTTTTTCATTTTGAGGCAGATCTGTTGTGTTGAATCTCATGATAAGATCCTTGGTCCTGTTCATGAGGTCGGTGAAGGTCTTGAGATCGGGATCGTGTCTGTCTATCCATTCTCCTGCATCGATGCGTTGAAAGATATCTCTGCCGCTCATGAAAGAGGGAAGTGCATAGGAGGTATTGAATATTTGTAAGAGGAAAGGCCCGGGGCATATGCCCCGTGTGTTGTAAGAAAAGTATTCATTGCGTTTCGATACCTGACGTATCACACATCTCAGTGTCTTCGAACTTATCTTTCAGAGGCACCCTCTTTATGGCAATGCTCGGGACCAGCACTATCGCGGTGATCATCGCACCAAGTACGAATGCATAACTGATACTGTTGCCGAAGGACGATATGATCTGACTTGCGTAGTTCGGCAGGACCCTGATCCATTCAATGGCACCGATGTTGTGCGGTATTCCGGAGTATTCATATATCTCGCGGGGAAGCGAATTGAACAATTCCGTGTTCATACGGCTGTTCACGATGGTTCCGAATATCGCCACACCGATGGTACCGCCGATACTTCGAAACAGGTTGACGGCAGAGGTGGTGATGCCCATTTCTTTTTTGGTCGCTATATTCTGAACCGCAACCATGTACATTGACATCATACATCCAAGACCGGTACCCAATACGACCAGATACATGGAGGCGATATACTGTGAGTCTCCGACACCCAGTGTGGACAGCAGGAGCATACCGGCCACCGTGATCGGGGGGCCGATCAGCAACCATGGTTTGTATCCTGTGCGTTTGGAGAGAAAACCGCTTCCGATCGCCGTGATCATTATTCCGATTGTCAGAGGGACCATGGTCTCTCCGCTGTTTGTCGCCGACATGCCTATCACGGTCTGCATGAATGTGGGGAGGTACGCCATCACACCGAACATACCGAGTGCAACGATGAACATGCCCACGCAACTGCATACTATGATGTTGTTCCTGAACATATGTAACGGAAGCACAGGGTCCCTGACCTTGGTCTCCACCCATATGAACAACGAGAGAAGAACGGCCGACAGGAGGGCCATGCCTATTATTTCCATGCTCATCCATTCATATCTGTCGCCTGCCCATGTGAACATGAGCAGCAGGATCAGGATGAACACGGACAACACGGTCATTCCATAGTAGTCGATGCTGTGGCGTTCGTCGCATTGGACTCTCGGGAATTTAAGAGCTGTGAATGCCAATGCGAGTATCCCTATGGGCACGTTCACGAAGAACACCCAATGCCAACTGACGTTGTCAACGATTATGCCGCCGAGCCATGGACCTATACAGCTTGCGACCGCGAACAGAGATCCCAGAAGGCCCTGTATCTTACCTCTCTCGGACGGGACGTACAGGTCTGCCACAGTGGCTGTGGCCACAGGTATCAGTATACCACCGCCGAGACCCTGCATTGCGCGGAACGCGATCAGAGAATTCATAGTCTCCGACAGTCCCGACAGGATGGAGCCCGTGAGAAATATCAGCATACCCGCGAGGAAGATCCTCTTCCTCCCATAGAGGTCGGACAGCTTTCCCGCAATGGGGATCATTATGGTCTCCGCAAGCATGTATCCGGTAAATACCCAGGTGTAGTGTTCCATGCCTCCGAGGTCTGCGATGATCGTAGGCAGGCTGGTTGATACTATGGTCTGGTCGAGACAAGCCAGTAACATCCCCAACCCGAGACCTATCATTATGGAGGTCCTTACTTTCTTGTCGATATTGAAATAATCTGTAGCGGTGTTCTCTTTCATGGTAATCTTCTTTTAGGTTTGCATGCATGCTTTTGATGTTCGATGACAGGTCTCCATACATCGGGATCCTGGAGATTCAAGTTCAAAACATCCAAGGGATGTGAGTGAGCACAGGGAAGATGTCCTCGGCAAAGTCAACGGCTCAGGTCTCCTCAGGGAACAATTCATCGTCCTATCCTCATCCTGAAATACGGTTCTTCCAGATACAGCTAGGAAGATTATCCGAAGAAGGATCATCCTCCATAACTATATGGACTGGCACATCTGGAAAATCCTCTGTCGTCACTTCTGGATTCAGATTCCAAATCGACACGATATTCTCATTGACCGTGAATCAGTCAGAAGAAGAAAGAGGGTTGGTATATAATCATTATCATGCGAATGAGTATCTGTTATCTACTCAATCATTGAAATATATCCTTCCAAGATCCATCAGTTCGATGAACTTCGCCGGATTCCCGTCCAGAGAAGCCTTCTTGAGATCCTTTATCGCATCGGAAAAGAGGCTCCAGAGTTTATCTCTGTTTATGTTCAGATGCTGGATGTCGTAGTACAGTTTCGGATCCTCTGATGCGACCGACCTGTTGGTCTCCATGTTCTTTATGAATGTCGTGGATGCGACAGAACACATGTCATCGAAGGAATATCCGCTCCTCTCCAATACGGTGAAGAATGCGATATTGACGGCATGGCTCAATCCGAGGACATAGGACATGTAGTCATCGTGGGAATCGAGGTCCATAAGACGTATGTTTGCGCCTTTGTCACTGAAAAGGATTTCAGCTTCTGTCACTGCCTCTTGATTTCCGCAGTCGCATATAATCAGATTCCGGTTATACATGGATTTGGCGGATGGTCCGAACATCGGATGTACAGAACAGACCTTCTTGCTCTCTGCCATCCTTCTCAGTGTTCTGACGAAGGGTGATTTGAGAGAAGCTATATCGAAGATCAAAGTGTCGTTTCCGCATATCTCGTCCAATCTGTTCAATATTCCGTCAACGACCGAGATGGGAACGGAAACGATCGCAACATCTGCGGACCTTACATCCTCCATGGAAAATCCATCATCCAGGGACGGATCTATGATAGTGACCCGGTGGCCGATTTTTGTCAGAAGATCGGAAATCCACCTGCCCATCTTTCCGGCGCCTCCGATCACGAACACATTCTTTGGTCGTAGTTCAGAGCGGGGGAGGGAGGTCTGTCTCTCAACGGATTCCTGTATGAGGGCTCTGCATACGGTCTCCATGATGTTCGGGTCCATGTCGCAGCTTTCTGCGAATTCCCTGTATCTTCTCACTATGTCCTCCTCTACAGGTACATTCCTGACCGGTATGTCATTCGTCATTTTGTATCTGCCGATATCCTCGGCAATCTCCGTTCTTCTCCTTATGAGTTCGAGGATCCTTGTATCTGTATCTTCTATCTCTGTTCTGAGTTCTCTCAAATCCATGGTATCATCTTCTCATCTGGTCTGCGATCACCAAAGCGGTCATCGCCTCTACCACAGAGACCGCACGCGGCACTATGCACGGATCATGTCTGCCTCTGATGGATATCGTGTCGTTTTTTCCGGTCTCCAGATTGACAGTGTCCTGGGTCTTTGCAATGGATGGTGTCGGCTTGAATGCTGTACGAAAGACCATTGGCATCCCGTCGCTCATTCCTCCCAGTATACCGCCCATATTGTTGGTCCTTGTTTTCACACCGTCATCCACGATGTAGGCGTCATTGCTCTGCGAGCCCTTCATCCCGGTGATGTCAAAACCTTTTCCGAACTCAACGCCTTTCACTCCCGGAATGCTGAATACGGCCCTTGCGATCTCAGAGTCCAGGGCTTCGAACCATATGCCTCCGAAACCCGGGGACATGCCCAGCGAGATGCATTCGACCACACCGCCTATACTGTCTCCCTCTGCGGAGACATCCAGTATGGTCTGTTTCATTTTCCTGTCGATCTCGTCGGTACAGGCTCTTGTATCGTATCTCCTGGATCCGAAGGCATCGTCGATGTTCCTGTCGTCCGTATCGCAAATCGATCCTATGGAACGTGTGAATCCGGCGATCCGTATGTTTCTGGTATCCAGATACTGTTTCGCGATGCTGCCTGCCGCGACTATCGGGGCGGTCATACGACCTGAGAATTGACCCCCGCCGCGAATATCGAACGTCTTGAACTTATTCAACGCCGGGAAGTCCGCATGGCCCGGTCTCGGTCTTTTTTCGAATTCCAGGTATTTCGAACCATCGGTGTTGTTGTTCCTGATCATTATCGTGATCGGAGAACCATCGGTGACACCGTTGATCACGCCGCTCGCGATATTCACGTGATCGGATTCCTTCCTGGGGGTTCCGATCCGATCCTTTGGTTTCCGGAGGTCCATGTCCCTTTGGACGATTTCTTCGGAGACCGCGATACCTGCGGGGATCCCCTCAAGGATGCAACCGACGAAAATGCCGTGACTTTTTCCGAACAGGTGCATGACCACTTTCTTTCCTAGACAGTACATCAAATCACGCTCATTCCCAATCTCCTCATGTGGTCGGGGAACATGGGATACGATACCGAACAGCATTCCGCGTTATTCATGGTTATCGGCGATTCAGACACCAAAGAGGCGACAGCGGCGGCCATCATTATCCTATGATCGTTGGCGTTATCGATCTCCCCTCCCTTCAGTTTTCTCACACCATGGATTATGCATCCGTCGTCGGTGCCCTCTATGTCGGCGCCTATGGTTCTCAGCATTCTCACTGTGGTATCGATCCTGTCACTCTCCTTGAATCTGAGCTGCGGTGCACCATAGAGTCTGGTGGTACCGTCGGCAGTACTGAACAGTACGGCTAGTATCGGGAACAGGTCCGGATTGTCACCGATGTCGAGGTCCATGCCCCTCAGTTCTCCGCGTTCCGAGGTCACGGTATCTTTGTCGACGGATATCGATGCACCCGCCCCTCTGAGTATGTTGACTATCTCCTTGTCGCCCTGGGGATCGTCAAGGTCCATCCCTGTGACGGATACGGTCCCTGCTAACGCTCCGGCGACAAGAGGGAACGCAGCCGATGAGAAATCTGCAGGCACGGAGTAGTTGCAAGGCGAGTAACCGCCATTCCTGATGACGATCTCATGATCCTCAATATTGACATCCGCCCCGAAGAGCGACATCATATGGGACGTGATGTCCAGATAAGGCCTCGATACTAGACCCCCCCTGATCGTTATTTTGGTATCCCGGTCCAGCATGGGTGCCACGATCATAAGGGAGGATATGTACTGCGAACTGATGTTACCGTCGATACTTACGTCTCCGCCATGGTTCGGACCCTTCACGGTCACAGGTGGATAACCTTCGTCGGATGAACATTCGACACCCATTTGTCCTAAGGCGTTCAGTAGTTCGGACATAGGCCTTTTCTTGAGGGAATCATCGCCGGTTATCGTAACCTTGTCACTGAACATGGAGGAGATCCCGGCGAGCAATCTCATCGTGGTCCCCGAATTCTCGGTGTCGACCTCCACGGTCGGAGGATGCAGATTCCCGCCGGTGATCTGTATGCCGCTGCATCCCTTCCATACGGATGCACCGATCGATCTGATCGAGTTCAGGGTCGAAAGCGTGTCTGCAGACAGTAGCGGATTGGTGATGAGACTTTTTCCGTTGGCGAGAGAGCTCAGGAAGAATGCGCGGTGGGTATGGCTTTTGGATGCCGGTGGCGAGACCCTACCCCTTACCGCTGAACCGCTGAACGTGAGTCTCATTCGATCCTCCTCCTGGTATGCGCCATTATTGCGTCTCCGAGTTCCATAGATGTTGCGAAATCCCGTCCTTTTCCTTTTTCCACGAGGATCGCGACCGCGGGTCCGCTTCCGGTCAATCCTGCGGCCAATGCGCCATTTTCGATAGCTCTTTCCGCAATTGAATTATCGGTACCGGTGGCAGCCGAGAAGACCCTTCCGTTGAGGGTGAGTGCCCTCAGAGGATCCGTTTTGGCAAGTTCCACGATCCCCTCGACCTCTCGAGCGGTGTTTCTGATCATGTCGAGTTGCAGTCCCTTCTTCCTTATCTTGACCCCCGGTACGTAAACGATGACATCCATGTCATTGATGTCATCGTTGAACAGAAGGGTGTTGTTGCGGTTGTCAGTCATGACTATGCCGCCGAAATGACATCCGCATGCATCATCGAAAGAGCCCGTGACTGTAACTCCCGCTTCCTTCGCACATCCGACACCGAGTTTTATCAAGGTTATTTGGTCGATCTCCTTCCCAGTGCTGTTCATCACTGCTTCGATGATCGCATTGCATGCCGAACTCGAACTTTTCAGGCCGCGGGATATGGGAATATTCGAATCAACGGTCAGCGACCAGCCTTCCGGTTCCTCGAGGTCCAGATGTTCGTACGTACGTTTCACGCACAGTTTGGCCATGAGGTCGTCCTCTGTAGGATCGATCGCTATCGATACCTTTCTGAGATCGCCCCGAGGATCGAACATCGCCTTCGTATACAAGTCAATACCGATGGTGCAGCCTATGCCGCAGGCCATGGCGTTCACCACCGTTATGGCACCGAAGGACCTTCCATTGCCGATCATCCTATCGCCTCTTCGATCGCATTGAAATCAGGGGTCTTTCCGGTCCAAGCGTAGAACGATCTCAGGCCTTGTCCCACAAGCATGTCCATTCCCTTGACGATCTTGCAGCCGTGCTCCTCAGCGAGTCTATTCAGCGGGGTATTCGGATCGTAGACAAGGTCGAACACAGTCTGATTCGAGGTGATTTTTTCAATATCGGAAGGATATGGTGAATCTGAGTACATCCCTACGGGTGTGCAGTTGACGATCACGTCGTATTCTCTCGGGTCCGCATCTTTCGCGATATGGCAGTCGAATCTGCTGCACAGTTCCGTGACCGTTTTTACGTTGCGTCCCGTTACATAGACGTCAGCATCATTCCTTCTGAAGTAGTACGTGCAGGTCTTGGCGGAACCGCCAGATCCCATAACGAGTATCCTCTTCGAAGCATCTATCCTCACACCAGCCCGTTTGAATGCTGACTCTATGCCGGTTATATCGGTATTTGTCCCGGTAAGATATCCGTCCGTATTGGTGACGGTATTTACGGCACCTATGGTCCTTGCCGTTTCGTCAATCTCATCCATATGCCGAATGATATCCGTTTTGTACGGGATTGTGACGTTCAGGCCCCTGATGTTGAAATCCCTGACAGTATCCTCTATCCCGTCGAGTGACGGGACATCGAATTTCAGATATATTCCGTTAACACCGGTTTTCTCAAACGCAAGTCCATGGATCCTCTGTGACAGGGAGTGCGTCAGAGGATGTCCCACTATGCCGGTGATAATGCATCCATCGCCGAGTCTTCTCATCTCTTCGATGCTGAGCTGTCCCGCAGCGGTAGGTGTCCCGGTGTGTGCGAATGTGAACTCATTACCGAGGAGATCCGATCTTATGCGGGTTATCTTTCCCAATTCATTCATCCCTATCAGCACGTGTCTCTTGTCGAGCATCTTCGACGCACTGTATATACTGGCAAGGTCCGCGAATCCGTTTACGGCAAAGGCACCTTTGGATACGTCCCCCCTCATGCCGTTCATTATCTCGACGATCCTGTCAGCGCTCGGCGTATGTTCCATGTCATGGTATGACGAGACCACCGTGGCGTCGGTAATGGGAACCGCCGATTCGCCGACATCCATCATCTCATCGAATCCTTCTGGCAGTAAGGAATAGTCGGGCACACCTTTGAACGTGATCAGCCTCGGAACGTCTAGACCGTCCGGAATTTCCCTGAAAACGTCCAGTCTTATCTCGGCCATATCAGCGGAGGTATGCTTTCTCATCTCTTCGGTCGAACCGATGGCCGCGCAGATCCTCATTATATCTCCCTTATGGTCTCATCCACCTTCATTCCGAAATGTCTTCCACCCAATTCGAGTTTGGCAAAGAGCCTGTCGCCCTTTTTCAGTTTGGAAACGGACACTGCACCTCCAGGGCCGATCATCTTAACAGTTTCGGCATTCTGGAGTATCGTGGTGAATCTCCTTCCGTCAACCTCTGCCTCTATCATCATCATCGGTCTTCTTTCGATCTTGCATCTTCCTATCGACGCCGAAGAGGTCTTTCCGTCGTGGTCCACGATCATCACGGGATCGCCGCTCTTCAATTCTGATAGATACCTCGTTCCCCCGTCGGGTGTCATGGCGTAGGCATGTACCGCTCCCGCATTTACCCTGAACGGCCTCGCTGCGACGTATCCGCTCTCCTCGCTCTCTGACTGGATCAGGAACAGGCACGCCGACTGGGAACCTATCAACATCCCCTCCCCGGGGAGCATCATGGAGCATGTATCGACACATACCCTGTCGCCTATCCCGACATCTTTGATGTCCGTGACCGTGACGGTGTCGAGTTCTATTCCGGCGACATCCTTGATCGCATCCTTGATCGCGTCGATGTTCGACGCATCTTCGATGACTATGCCGTCAACACCCTTCTCGAGTGTCGTGAAGTACAACCTCGCCCGATCGGTATCCGAAGCGCAGGCGAAGACCTTTGTGCCTGTGTCCTTGAATTTGGCGATCATGTTCTCCAATGGGATGATCGTCCAATCGGAGGTGGAAAGAACGATCATATCGATCTTACCGGCCAGATCCAGGACCTTTTTCTGATCGTCGGGCGTCTTGAGGTTCACAATGCATCCGTTTCCATTCCCCGACAGGGCGTTGTCGTCATTGAAGAGGAGGTTCACCTTTCCGAAAGATGAGAAATCATCATCACCTTTCCTGACGATGGCATTGGAGATTCCGTGTTCGAGTGCAGAGATCACGATCTTCTTCCGCGAATCCTTACTGTCGGGAATATCAGCCCTTATCCATAGTTCCTTTTCCATCTCTATTTCTCCAAATGTTTCACGGCTTCCTCCACGGAGACACCCTTGAGGACCATATCCGATATGGCAGCCGTCATTCCGCGGACGTCTCTGTGTTGGAATACATTCCTTCCGATAGATACACCTTTTCCGCCCGCCTCTAAAGAGTCATGCACCATATTAAGGATGTCCATGTCGGAATCCATCTTCGGTCCGCCGGCTATAAGCACCGGGACCAATGTGCCCTTCACGACCTTCCTGAAAGAGTCGATATCACCGGTGTAACTTACCTTTACCATGTCCGCACCAAGCTCCATCGCAACTCTGGCACAGTGCGCTACAAGTTTGGGATCGTATGGATTTTTGATCCCGGGGCCGCGCGGGTATGCCATAACGAGGAGAGGCATGCCCCATTCGGTGCATTCTCTGGAGACTCTGCCGAGATCAGAAAGCATCTCGGGTTCGCTGTCCGCACCCAGGTTGATATGCATTGATACGGCGTCCGCACCAAGTTTGATGGCCTCTTCCACTGTAGCAACGAGAACCTTGCTGTTCGATGTGGAACCTATGTCCGTGGATGCGGAAAGATGCAGAATCAGACCTACATCGTGTCCTGCGGTCCTATGGCCCTGAGGGATGAGACCCTTTTGCATCAGGACAGCGGTAGCTCCGCCTGTGGTGACATCGCTGACCGTCCTCTTCATATCGATCAATCCATCGATGGGACCCACACTTATTCCATGGTCCATCGGTACAATGACGGCATTCCCGCTGTCCCTGTCGATGATCCTCTCCATTCTGATGTTCTTTCCAAACATGTTTTCACTTGTCCGTGCTATGTGTTAGCACGGCA
Source organism: Candidatus Methanomethylophilaceae archaeon (assembly GCA_041669745.1). GTDB lineage: Archaea > Thermoplasmatota > Thermoplasmata > Methanomassiliicoccales > Methanomethylophilaceae > JBAZDV01. The sequence continues at coordinate 10,279 of JBAYAO010000021.1, forward strand.
CACTATATGAATCTATCCTTATGGTTTCGTGTCATTTTCGGATATCAGGTAGTTGCGGTACAGATAACCGAAGAGCACTATTCCAAGGACATTGAATATTATCATGGGCGCCGCGATATTCTCTGCAATCGAAGCGGATACATATGCGACGAGAAGCATATGCACACATTCCACCGAGAGCATTGCAATTGCTGCGATCCAGATCTTGGGGAATCTTCTTCCTGCAAGCATCCAAACCATTCCGCCTACGATTCCTGAGAGGACGGTCCCGATCATGCAGGGGATGGCTACGGTTCCGCCCTCCAGATATCTCTCCACTCCGCCGATCAATCCTGCACCCAGTCCTGCCACGGGTCCGCCGATCAGTCCCGCGATCATCACAGGAAGGTCTCTGATGTTGATGAATGCGCCGTCGTATGAGGCGGAGAGTCTTGTGGCGATTATAGATAGGATACCGAAGGATACGAGAATAACGCCACAATTGACATAATTCATCTTCCCGTTCTCTATGACACCAAAGAATTTTGTTCTTGAGAGGGCAAATGCAAAAAGTAAGACGATGGCCATCATTACCAGCATGTACAGAACTGCGATCACATTGTCGTTTAAATCCATGAATATCCAAGTTGTGATGTCTTTTTAAAAGTTTTTCATACGGATCTATTCAATCAACGCCCAGACAGTCTCAAACGAACAAAATCGTCATGTGCTACAGGTTGATCCGCCGTCGGGTGCAACCGCGTTCCCCGTCCGGATGAAGTAAGGAAAAGAGTAAGGGTGATCGGCGTACTTCGATCCGAAGTCGGTCGACCGGATCCGTCGGACAAAAAGATTAATTCTTCTTGTCTTTGGGTGATTTAGAGGCGTTGTCTGCCTTTGGCGCAACAGTCTTGTCATTCGAGGGTGCTGCTGTTTTCTTGTTCTTGTTGGACATATCTTCTCACCTCTTTGGATTGGATGACCACACTAATTAGCAATGATATCTTATAAGCTATTCATGTTACGCAAAATTCTGTCTCTGCGAACATCCTTATAGGCGCTGATTATGGAAAAGGGAGCAATTCGAAATCATACGGCGTCCTTGAACAAAATCTGCAAAAATTACGATGGGTGACGGTTCTATTGCACGTCCGACAGGGTCGACGTCTATCGCTGCAGTCGCGAAATATTGCGGAAGGACCGAACGTCCTTCGGCATTCACACACGTGAAGAAGACCTGTCGGACGCCGCAATTTCGGTTTTGGAGCGAGCGTCGTCATTCGTTGGATCGATCAAAGAACGGACAGTACCCATGAAGGGGAAAGAGGTTTGTAAGCATCAGGACGTCCTCATCCGAGAGGGAGCAGAGGTCTGTCATATGTTTCGTTCAGTACCTCGCCGAACGCCGTATACATTGCAGATCCGCCGCACAATATACCTACGGCCCCTGCCAGATATGCGAGTTCGGCAATTCCAGAGGCATCCTTGGCAGCCACCACGAAGAAGAGTATAGCCAGGGTCAGAAACACAATCTGCAGGGAACGGTGGCCTCTCAATGTTCCGATGTACAGGAACAGGGTAAGGATCCCCCATATCGCGAAGTACGCGCCAAGCGATACATTGTCTGCGGGCTGCAGTCCTGAAATGATATCGGTATTGATGAAGACGAACGTCAGCCAGAACAGTCCATACGATGTGAACGCTGTGGCGCCGAACGTGTTTCCATTTCTGAATTCGAACAATCCGGCAAAGATCTGAGCGAGACCTCCGTAAAATATTCCCATGGCAATGATGGTGGAGTCCAATCCGAACAGTCCTAGGTTATGCATAGATAGCAGTACCGTGGTCATTCCGAATGCCAAAAGTCCAAGCGGAGCAGGATTGGCAATCATTACGGTCGGCGAGCTGTTATTGTCGGCCATAGAAATCGTATCAATTCATCCTTTATAAAGAATATCGTTGTTTTTGTACGAAAAAAAGAACATAAAATATGTAATACGGAAAAAATAGCCATTAATAATCGGATAATCGTATAAATAATACTTTAAATCGTATTAACAAAGTATATATCTTCGACATATGGATTGATATGCGGAGATGTTATCATGATCGAGTCCAAAACAGTGGATTGGAAATTGCTCCTGGTGTGCCTGCTGATATGTCTGGTGACAGGTGCCGTGTCCGGTATAATAACCGGTAACAGTGTGGGCACATACGAAAGTCTCAATCTTCCCGATTTCACACCTCCGGCTATAGCGTTTCCGATTGTGTGGACCCTGTTGTACATACTGATGGGGGTCTCGCTGTATCTGATAGTTTCCAGAAAGGATGCTGACATAAAGGTACCGGTCATGGTATTCGCCGTTCAGCTGTTGATGAATTTCTGTTGGTCGCCGATATTCTTCACATACGGACAATATCTGCTGGCGTTCGTTTGGATAGTTCTGTTGTGGATACTCGTATTTGCGATGATCCTTCTCTTCAGAAGGATAGACGCAAGGGCGGGGTATATGCAGATACCCTACCTCCTATGGCTGATCGTTGCGGGTTATCTCAGTTACAGCGTGTATGTATTGAATTGAGATCGGGAGGATCGTGTTCGCACAATGTGATCACGGCACAATATACCAGATCAGCTGAGGGCGTCTTTCGATTCACGTTGCTGAGGCAGATGGGGACGGTCCGAAGGTGTGGCGGGTCGGATACACGGTCGTAGCAAAGTCAATCACGGAGCTCGGTGCTTTGGCGTTTCGCCGGTTGGAGAAACACATCGCTGTGAAAGGAGTACAGGAAGAATTTGCGATCGTTGCCGTCCGAAAGGTCGATGGAGGTCGTATCCTCTTGTCGGAATCCGATCTTGCTGTAAAATGCAAAGTTGCAGTAGTCGTCTGTGAACAGGTAGGCTTTCTTCGCATTGTTTTTTGCCAGGTACCTCATAAATCTATTCAAAAGTACTCTTCCGATTCCGTTTTTTCGATACGAGTCGTCAATCATCAACAATGTAAGTTCGCCTTCGAACGAGTCTTCTTTATCCTTGATCAAAAGGTCGTCTGCGTCTCTTATCCTCATCAGGTCCTGTCGGTATACATCCCATCCGATGTCATTGACCGTTCTGTCAGGTACGTCCCCGGAGCAGGAGAGATGTTCGAAGTTCCGTCCGGGGACCGTATCACATCTTCCGAAGAGGAATCCGACCGGACCGTTGTTGCAAATCGCCATTTCGCCGTAGTTCGATCTGTCCAACAGGGATTTCAGATAATTGCTGAGGATGAGGTCCACCGTGAACGTATTCTGCGTATAGGCATCGAATTCCCATGTTCTGTTCATCATCTCTTTGATGAAAAGGATATCTCCCTCGGATACTGGACGGAAAGAAATACGATCTTCGGGCATATCGGTCAGATCCTAGAGGCCGTACAGATCGGTCGGATTTAAACCATGCCGGTCGATACGTTACGACGTAAGTTCGTCCCGACAGGTTCACGAAGGTTGTGAGCCGTCATTCCCGACCATCTGAATATCCGTCGGATACATGTGTCGAATCGCAGAACGGCATATTGCGGGAGTGCCCGCATCTGCACAGTGTCATCCTGTTCCTGGTCTCGTAGGCTTGACCCCTCGACGATATCAAAGGTATCCCGCCTCTGACGAATATGCCGCCGCTAACGTGTTTCTGGGGGTCCTGTATCACTATTATGGACGGTTCATATTCGTATTCGAGGGTCTCGCCCGTCTTATGTTCGGCGACCAGTCTCCCCGCCGGGCAGTCCATCGCTCCTTCGATGGCCTCCTCCATGAGTTCAGGGTCATCAGAATTTCTTGTAAGGGTCCATACGTCCCCGTGTTCCTTGTGACAGAAACGTGCGAGGGCGCATCTGTTGTCGTCGAGCAGATCCATCTTCGGGCCTTTGAGGATTCCAGCACGTTCTGAGTATGTTTCGGTACTGGCCGTCTCCATACCAGTAAATCCGATCTTCGAATGCGTGCCGTCGCAGAAAGGTGCATTTTTGGATCTTCCGCATCGGCATAACGCATAATGCTCGCCCTGTGGTAATCTTCGTCCCTCTCTCCATACGTATCCGTGTCCTTTGGGTGTGATGATCCCCTCGAGAAGCGGGACATCTCCGTACACGAGATAGGGTCCGTGATCGGCGATCTCGATCCTGACTTTAGGGGTGTTCTTTTCTTGATCGTCCCTATGGGCATCGTTGTTCATTCCCGGCATCTCTCGCAGATTATCTTCGGTGGCAGTCATCGTGAAGGACTTATCGTTTTTTCTGTATTTGCAGTCTGTTCTCGAAAAGGATAATAACACACGAGAAGGTATGTGATCATGGGTCGCAGGAAGAACGGTCATTTGGTCATCGGGGTTCTGTGCATTGCGGCAGTGATAATAGCATCGTCCGTCGTGTATGGCGGGGAACCGGACGGTTCACAGGACAATCGGACGTTTGAGGACGAATCCCTGTATCCTCCGTTCGTAGATGTTGTCGGTAACGATCCGCCGTCCGATTACGACCTCAGGGAACACGGTCTTGTGACCTCCGTCAAAGATCAGGGAAATCACGGGACGTGCTGGGCCTTCGCTGCGGCTTCGGCCATAGAAACGGCCATGATAAAGGAAGGGCTGGCCGATGCATCGGTCGATATATCCGAGGTACAGCTGGTCTATTTCAACTACAATAGGACGGCGGACCCGTTGGGAGGTACCGAGGGGGACCTTATACTGAACGAAAGTGGCGTTAACGATCTGGATCACGGATCGGGAACATATCTCACCGTGATGGAGTTGTCGACATGGAGCGGTCCGGTGTACGAGGATGCTACCGGCATCCCATACGATGATTTTTCGGAGGACACAGTTCTCGATGACGGTCTGATGTACGGGTCCGCCGCCGTGTACGTCACGGGTTCATATCTGGTGAATTACAACGATTTCGATTCGATAAAATACAATATCATGCAGGGGTCTTCACCAATGATGGGGTTCAGTATCCCCAGTATGGACCAGTTCAGGTTCATAGATGATATGAACGTGGGTACGAATACGACATTCTACGATCCGGATACGGATGACGTACCGAATCACGCCGTGGTGATCGTCGGATGGGATGACGAGTATCCTGCAGAGAATTTCGTTCAGACGCCTCCCGGGGACGGTGCGTGGCTTGTGAAGAACAGCTGGGGTACCGAATGGGGAGGTAACGACGGTTATTTCTGGATCTCCTATTACAACGGATCGAACGATACGGGGGTCGTCTTCCTCGAGGTCTCGCCTGCAGACGAGTACGACAACAATTATCAGTACGACGGCGGAGGATCAATCAGGCAGGATATGCGATGTGGTCCGGTCGCGTATATGAGCAATGTGTTCACTGCTGTTTCGAATGAAACGCTCAGTGCCGTGTCGTTCTATCTGACGTACAATGCAGAGGTGGATTATTCGATCCAGATCTACAGGGGGATAGCAGATGTATCCGATCCAGACAGCGGGATCCCCTATCTCGTTTCGACCGAAACCGGTACGACGACATATGCTGGATACTATACGGTCGATCTGTCGGAAACGGTGGCCCTCGCAGAGGACGAAAAGTTCTCCGTGGTCATACGTTTGGAGAGCGGCAACGGGGAGGATATCTACATACCGGTCGATACCGATGAGATAATAACAGACACTTACCGGTTCGATGTAGCCTCGAAGGGGGGGCAGAGTTTCGTCAGCTCGGACGGCGACGTCTGGGTCGATGTCGGTGCGGACATGAACACGAACGTCAGGATCAAAGCCTTCACGACGGACGACCAATAGATGACGTGCGATCCTAACGACCGTAGCGTCACGGTCTTCGTTTCATTTTTTCCTGGATAGTATCATCACCGACAGTGCAAAGAAGGCGGCCGTATATCCAAGGAGTATCATCACACTTCCGAGCGGAGAGATGACCGTACCCCCAATGCTGAGCGTGACACCCATCGAACTGTTGAATTCTGTAATGGCCTCCGGAGGGAGACCGGAGAAGGATACGGTTGTGACATCGCTCATCATTACGGTCCTGAGCAGTGATGCCGCGTGCGATGTAGGGAACACATTAACGACAGTGGCCACACCGGACGGAAGAGCGCCCACAGGGATATAGACGCCTGCAAGAAAGCCTATAAGCGTGCCTATGATGGCGCTTGCGGTGGAGAATGCGCTAGTGGTTCTTATCATGGACACTATGAACAGTATCATCGCGGAATTGGCAAGCACGGACAGTGCTATGATCCCGAATATCTCCAATATCGTAGATACCGGTGGAAGTGTATAACCTATGCAAGAGAGGTATGCCAGTGCCGCAAAGAATGTAACTACCGTCATCAATATGCCGATCGTCAATACGCTTAGCATGTATCCTGCGATAAGGTCGCTCCTACGTGCGGGTGATGTACTGAAATCCTTAACGATGTTCTTGTCGCGATCCACCACCATCGTTCCGAATGCACCCATGGATACCGTGACAGAGGCTACGGCTACGACTCCTGCCATCATCCATGTTCCGATAAGCAGTTTCGAATCGATGATCCCCTGTTGGGAAAGGTCGTTCTCCCATATATCGCCGAGGAAGAGGATATAGAGTGCAAGCACGACCAATACTCCGAAGAAAGAGAAGAACACGGCACTCCGATCCCTGAAGAAGATCAGTATGTTCCTCTTCGCGAATCGGATCATTCCCTGATCCCTCCGCCCGTGATTTTCAGAAACGCATCGTCCATGGTTCCGTTCATAACTTCGAATCCGTAGATGGTTTCCCTGCATCTATCCAGTATAGGGAGTGAATCCATCGTTCCCTGAAGCGGGACAAGGAACACATCGCCCGTCCTCCGATATTCCAAATCCATCCCGTCAAGTATCGCGGACAGGGCACGGCAGTCCTTGGCGGACATCCTGATCATGTCGCGGGAGTATTTCTCCTTGATCTCGGTAGGTGTACCGGAGGCGGACATCGAGCCGTTATCGATGACCATCACGTAGTCCGCTTCCGCAGCCTCTTCCATATAGTGTGTGGTCATGAACACGGTGAGGCCCGTATCTTTCTGCAGGGACCTTATCGTATTCCAGACACTCTTCCTCGTCTGTGGGTCCAGACCTGTTGTGGGTTCGTCAAGGAACAGTATCCGTGGAGTATGTATCAGGCCTCTGGCTATATCTGCTCGTCTTTTCTGTCCGCCCGACAGTCTCCCGTATCGTCTGTCGAGCAGGTCAGTTATGCCGACGTTTGCCGCTGCCTGATCTATCATCGATTTCAGTTCGTTCTTTCCGATCCCATACAGGCTTCCGCGAGTCTCCAGATTCTCTCTGACGGTGAGCAGATCATCCAGCAGACCCTGTTGGAATACAACCCCTATGGAATCCCGTATCCTGTCATCATCGATTCCCAGTTCATATCCGTTGATTATGACAGTGCCCTCGTCAGGTTTCAGAAACGTGCAAAGTATGTCGATGGTCGTCGATTTGCCGGCACCGTTCGGTCCTAGAAAAGCAAA